>DYGR01000016.1 GCA_020724545.1 Candidatus Methanoperedens nitratireducens | reverse complement strand
GTTACCCTTGCTCCTCACGGAACAAGCCCCTTCCGAAAGGGAGGGGTGATTGACTATCTCACCTTGCCAGTGGTGACATCATTCTAAGCTTATTCACGATTTCAGGTAATATCGAAACGACGTAATCCACATCTTCCTGCGTATTTTCAAGCCCGAGAGTCAATCTGAGAGAGCCATGCGCCTCTTCAGGTCTTAAGCCTATTGCTAAAAGGACGTGAGATGGCTCAAGGGATGTGGACGAACAAGCAGAACCAGTCGATGCTGCGACTCCTCTCATATCCAGGTTCAGTACCATGGATTCACCCTCTATATAACTGAACCTGAAATTTGCATTATTTGGAAGTCGTTTTGTGGGATGGCCGTTAAGGTATGAATCATCAATCTCAAGTATACCCCTGATAAGCGAATCCCTCAGTTTTGCTACTCCTGCCTCTTCTGGCAGGCGTCTCTTTGCAAGCTCAGCAGCCTTCCCAAAACCAACGATTCCGGGGACATTCTCTGTACTTGAGCGGATACCTCTCTCATGCCCTCCACCATGCAACAGGGGTTCTATGCGAATCCCTCTCTTCATATAAAGCACCCCGACACCTTTTGGTCCGTACATCTTGTGAACTGATAAAGACAGAAGATCAACACCGATATCATTCACATTGATCGGGATCTTTCCTCCTGTCTGGACAGCATCTGTATGAAAAGGAATATCCTTTTCTTTTGCGAGCTTACCAATCTCTTCTATGGGCTGGATTGTGCCTATCTCGTTGTTTGCATGCATAATTGATATGAGTATGGTCTGTGGCGTGATCGCACTCTCAACATCAGCAGGGTTCACAAGCCCGTCTTTGTTTACAGGGAGATAGGTGACCCTGAATCCCTGTGTCTCAAGATATCTGCATGTATTCAGGACGGCATGGTGTTCGATCGAACTTGTTATTATATGATCGCCTTTTTTCCTGTTTTTATATACTGTTCCTTTTATGGCAAGATTATCTGATTCAGTGCCGCTTCCTGTGAATATTATCTCCTCTTTTTTAGCACCGATAAGATCCGCTACTTTTTGCCGTGCCTCCTCTATGGCTCTTCTTGCCTGTCTTCCAATAGTATATAGACTCGAGGGATTGCCGAAGCTCTCTGAGAAATAAGGAAGCATGGCCTCTGTGACCTCAGGATCTACTGCGGTAGTGGCACTGTGATCCATATATACTTGTTTCATAATAGTTTGTGGTATGTCGCATCATTAGAATATACTTAACTATAGCGTCAACCAGGAACACATCCACACTAATTCCAACGTCTTGAATTACATATTGTCTTTAATTATTGGATGGTCTCCTGTCGTCCACAAGCTTTTTGTGTTATCATGACCGACTCTTGAATAGCTATTTACTCATTATGGGTTAGATCAAAATGAAGGAGGAACATGATGATTCGAATCAGAATCCTTGTTTTTGGGACAGTGATACTGGCATTCATGGCTTTTCATAGCATGGCTTTTCATAGCATGGCTTTTCATAGCATGGCTTTTCATAGTACAGTTAAGGCAGCAGCATTCAGCGTTAACTCTGATAACTCATCTCACGTTGAACTGCCTGATATCAGCGTTGTCGGGGGATTGCGCCAGTATGAAGGCAGATACAAGGACATAGTTTTCAGAAGAGGTGATGAACCAATAAGATTCGAGGTAACAGCCCTATCGCCTGCCGGTTCTAAGATAATGGTTGATATTCTCAGAGGGGGGACTACGCTTGCAACACTGGATGCAGTACAGAATGCCCCAGAAGGTGTATATAATGCTACATGGGATTGGAAGAGTAACGCATGGAATAAGATACCAGATGATATCCCGGTAGGTGAATATGAAGCAAAGGCAAAAATTGTATCAGAGGATGGAGAGGAATTAGCTAGTTCAGAGAAAAAGAATTTCTATGCTATATTTCAAAAACCACAAAGCTCAGATGATGCCGATCTAAAAGCTTATCTTTACGATGATAATATTTTTGAAACAAGGGATGAAGAGTCAATCAATTATAATTATTACAGTAACTGGAGCGTCGCTGCTCAAAGATATTTGAAATGGAATGAGAGTGTCCGAGTACTGAATCCATTCGATGAACACCTCTTCGGGATTGTAATAAACGCAACAGATGGCGAAATTAATGAATCAATAACCGCTGAGAAGCTGATGAATGCGGTTTCAAATGTAATATACTATGACATTCCAAATGGTGCTGATATTGATGTGATGTTCTCCGGGGTTACGGTCAGGCAGTTCAGGGATGCTTACTCCGGGATAGAGCGTCCGATAATAACAGGACAGTGTTTAGATTATGCAAATGGCCTAACAGCAATCTACAGGACCATAGGCATACCAGCAAGGGTTGCAACCAACATACAGAACGGTGGTTTTATTTATCATCAATGGACAGAAGCTTACCTGGAGAACCCCCCTGCAGGCATTGATAAATGGTATATCTATGATGCCATGGATTATACCGATGAGCCCCATACACCTGAAAAGGATCTGGCCAGTCCTGCCACAGGTTCTGCACCAAGAGAAAGTGCCCCTTATGGAAACAATGCATACGAAATCGCAGTTGGGAACCAGACATGGGTATTTGATGATGGATACCTGAGGCTTAATTATCTTTTTTCATATGTAGATAGAGGGAACAGAAATGCTTTTGATTCTCTTTTAGAAAAGTGTGAAAATAAAAACTATGATACTGCCGGTTGTACCAGTGACCCATCTTTCGATCCGCCAATAATTGATCTGGTACTGGACAGGTCAGAATATAGAGTTAAAGATCCCATCAAAGCAAATATTACAGTTAGTAATACGAACTCCACAAGTCTGGTAGCGAACCTTAATGTTACTATTAATAAGATTGGTTCAGGAGAGGATGGAAGGGATGCTTTTGGAGATCCAGAACTGAATACGAGTGGAACCGGTGTTATAGGGAGCTCCATAGCAAGTATTAATGAGCCGATAGAAGTTCTTCCGAACTCATCCTTCACAAAAGAGTACATCTTTTCCGTAAATGAGACCCATTATTCCACAGATACCTACATTGCGCAAGCGATTTTAAAGAACGAATCTATAAACCTGTCAGTAATGGATCTTGAGAATTTTGAGCTGTTGCCAGCATATGAGGCTCAGACAATTATTTCACAGGCTTTACCAGATGAATCATTTACAGTCTCTTTAAACCTGACGAATGTTGTTGATTATCCCATTAATAATTTGAGGGTAGAGTTCAATCATCCCTCATATAATATATCTGGTCCTCTTATAAGAGGCGTAAATTCCCTATCTGCGGGTGAGTCTCAGATTTTAACATGGAATGTTACCCCCAATGAAATTAGAAATAAACCCAAGATAAGATGTGCTTTTAAAATAGAAAGTGATAATGGAGGCAACCAGACACTAAGGGATTATCACATGTTGAACCCTCTCCACGCCTGAAGGCGGGAGATTCCAGCGTTCATATAACCTCTCTGTGGCTCTCATCTTCACGGATTCAGATTACAGCATCCACAGCCTCAGTTATAGTCGCTACTGGTTTAACGGGCGAACCACTCTGTCTCTGGTATCCACGACCAGAGCAAGCAGAACTATGTCCTGCTACTTGTAGCTTGATTATCCCTCGACATCGCCACGCTAGGGACTTGTTCCAGACCTTGCCAGAGCGAAATTGCCCTGACTACATCAAGGGAGCTTTTGATTTTCTATGGAGTTTTTGTTTTCAAGTATTCTCTAGCATTTTCAGCTTTTGTTTTGAGTCTACTTATGAGTTCCAACTGATTCTCACATTCCCAACAAATCTCTGTAGAGGACATTGTTATGAAAACATATATAGCTAATCCAAGCGGAGTGAAAGTATTAATTATTTCAAGGGGTTCGCTATCTCCACGCCTGAACCCGGATGCGATCCACTACCTGAAAATCGACACATATGTTATACTGGTACGGGGCGTAAGGCCTCACTATTCTTTTATTGAGGGGTACTGTCCTCATACCATGCTGTGATGCGATCTCTTCGATCCTCCTCAGTACTCCATCGAACAGGTCATCTTCGTGCGCTATGGCATAGAAATGAATGATTCCGCCCTTTTTTACTATCCCCAGTGCAGCATCCAGAAACTCAAGACTGCTGTGAGGCAGGTTCATGATGACATGATCAACCCCTGAGATCCCTTTGATCTCATCCCTCGCATCCCCCTCTCTTATCTCAACATTTCTTACTTTATTAAGTTTCATATTCTCTCTCAGGTAGTGGATCGCATCCGGGTTCTTATCAATAGCGATCACGTGCGCGGAAGGAAACTTTTTTGCGATCAGGATGCTGAAGGGCCCGACACCTGCAAACATATCCACCACCTTATCTCCATCATGTATCTGGTTTGCAACCCTCAGCCTCTCGGTTGCGAGACGGGGAGTGAAATACACCCTGGCGATATCAAGCTTATACCTGCACTCATTCTCTTTATAGAGCGTCTCTGTCTTCCTCTCCCCTGCCAGTATTGACAATCCCCGTGTCCTGTATTCTCCACTTATCGAGGTCTCAGCCTGAAGGACTGTTTTTATCTTTTTCTGCCGTATAAGGACCTCTGCAATCCTCTGTGCCTCAGGCTCATGTCTGTCTATAACCGCGATGTCCCCTATCTGCTCATACGCAGGTACGAATCCCAGTATCTCAGCAGGAGATTTTTCTTTCTCTAATACTTCAAAATCACTCTTTTCGATATCGTATCCCTGGACTGGCCTGGTGATAGGAATTAAAAGGTAATCATCCTCGGATCTTATTTTCAGGCTCTTATCTATAACGCCAAGCTCAATGAGTTTTCGTCTTGCCTCTTCTGCGGCCTTTTTAGGGATTCTTATGCACAGGGATTCCATATTATTAAAATAATCGTTATAAGGATATAATATTTTAGCTTTTTGTTCACCTCGATAGTAAGGCTTACAAACATTGCCGACCAATACTGCAATGTGCTCACGTTTATCGGACTTGGACTGTACGATGAGAAAGACATAACAGTAAAGGGACTTGAAGCTGTGAGGAAAGCAGATATAGTTTATGCTGAATTCTATACCTCACACCTGATGGGTACCAGCATAGAGAAAATGGAAGAACTCTACGGCAGGAAAGTGACAGTACTCACAAGAGAAGATGTTGAACAGAATACATCATGGCTTTCTCTTGCAAAAGAAAAAAACGTGGTGTTCCTGGCAGGCGGGGATGCCATGGTGGCGACCACACATATCGACCTGCGTCTTCGCGCAATGGATATGGGTATTGGTACGGCGATCATACATGCCCCGTCAATCTCATCCGCAGTCTCGGGATTGAGCGGGTTACAGAACTACAGGTTCGGCAAATCAACAACTATACCGTTTCCCTATACACGGAGAGATAAGACCATCATATCAGAGGCTCCATATGATACTATCAAAATGAACAGGAGAAATAAACTCCATACACTTGTTTTTCTTGATATCGACAGGGAGAAGGGATTTATGAGAATAGGAGAAGCAGTATCAATACTGCTGGAGATGGAAGAGCGGCGGGGTGAGGGCATACTTGTAAATGCGCTGGCTGTGGGTATCGCAAGGGCAGGGTCGGATTCTCCTGTGGCACATGCCGATTATCTTGAAAAATTAAAAGATTATGATTTTGGCAGGCCTCTCCATACTCTGATTATTCCTGCTCAACTCCATTTTATTGAGGCTGAAGCGCTGGTGAAACTGTGCGGCGCACCCCAGGAGGTTATGAAATGAAAGAAAGATTATTTTATCTTTCTTTTTTCTTTTGCTAGCTTCTTTTTTGCATCACCGCTTCCTGAAGCTGCCAGTTTTTCAAGTCCTGCTATTTTTTCCTTACGCTCACGCTCTCTTCTTTCCATAATCTTTTTAGACATTGCCATGTTCTATACCTCTTAATTGAAAGTATTTAAATTATCTATCCCATATACTTCTTTCTTCGTCTTTCTATTGAGTCCTTTAACCTGTCATGGTCACTGGATGGCATTTTTGCCTCAGGAAGCTTTTTCTCTTCTCTCTTGGGAGGTTTATGTTTTCGGTTTTCCCAGATATTCTCATATACATCAGACATTCAATTCACCTTCTCAGTATAATTTTGAGCAACTACAGTGTTTTTCAATATACCTATATCCTCTATCTCTATCTCTACTTCATCCCCTACTGACAGTTCACCCACCCCTGGCGGTGTGCCGGTAGATATTATATCACCTGGCTCAAGGGTCATAATACCCGAGATAAACTCAATTAGCTGCGGCACATCAAAAATAAGGTTAGCTGTAGTTGAGTTCTGCCGCAGTTCTCCATTCACCCTTGTTTTAATAGCAAGGTTGCTTACATCCAGCCCCGGATCTGCGATATAGGGACCAACAGGCGCGAACGTATCGAAACACTTGGCACGCGTCCATTGTATATCCTTCTTCTGAAGATCCCTTGCGGTTACATCATTAAAACATGTATAGCCCATTATTACGCTGCCAGCATCGGCTGCGCGGATATTCCTGCAGCGCTTACTGATTATCACAGCAAGCTCTCCCTCATAATCAATATGGCTGGTTGTATCAGGATATATGATCTTCCCAAGGTTACCTACAACCGCAGATGGAGGCTTCAAAAAGAGTACTGGTTCATCGGGTATCTGCATATTTAGCTCTTCAGCGTGGTCTCTATAGTTAAGTCCCACACATATTATTTTACTGGGCTGTGTTGGTGGTAATAATAGTATGTCTGAAAGTAGATATGTATCAGAATACAATCCCCTGTTAACAACAACATTGCTACCTCTCACTTCACCCTCGAATATCTCATTATCATATTTGAATCTGCCGATCATAAACTCATATCCTCTCATTTTATATGTTCTTTATGTATTATCATGCCACTAATTAATGTATATACTATAAACATAGGCCTGAAGGCGGCACCCTTATTTAATGAAGGATTAAATAATCGCATCATAGTCTCTTAATGTATTACGATCCTACATATTATTATAGTTAGCATCATCATATTGTGATGTCCAATGCGGATCAACCAGTTCAACTGTTTTTCAGGATAGGTATTATGATCGCAAGGGATACGATTCATTCTCTACCCCCTTGACTCCACTACTATAATCTTTTTAAAAATCAAAATAGAAAACTATATACATTATAACGATGATCATTATGATCATGATTATGGTTCTATTGGCATACAGAGGAGATAACAACATGAAAATAGTCCATGTTCAATCTGTGCTTCCACAGGCGGATGTAGCTGCATTGAAGGAAAAGGCGCATGAGTCCTCCATTAAAGAGGCAATTTCAAAGGCAGTGTACCATTATTTAAAATGTAATAAGGAGGAGTAATATGAAGCATGTTCCCAGGTATATCACATCGATCCCGATTCAAAATCAACAAACAGCATATATAAATATATCTCTGGGTTTTGATAAAAATGGAGCAATTGGAGTATATTTTGGAGATTCTGCCGAACTTGATCAGGGTTCAAATTATATGAATGAGGACGCTTTCCCCAACAGTGGATTGCTGGCAAGCGGAAAGTACTCGATGTGGCTATCCATGTTCTCAAGGCATATAAAAACGATATTTGAAGATGATGATTAAATGGCGGATAAGGAGCCATAAAGTTGGGGGACTGGTCACCCCCCACACCTCTCCGCTTAGAACTAAATCAAGAGGCTTTTCAGAAACTTTGTACGAATAAAGGCATTATTGAGAGAAGACTTATTGTATAGCATCAACTTGGTCATAACAAAAATATTTTTAAACCCCTTTATTTCTACTGGAAAAATCATGACAGATATGCGAAAATAGATATACATTATTGTACTCTATGACGGTATATGTTATCATGCAGAGTAGATCATTTTGTTGAATCGGTTATTCGTGATATGACACGGCTCTCATTAAAACACGATGCGATCAACCTTGCACAGGGGTTCCCGGATTTCCCGGCCCCGGATGAACTAAAGCGCGCTGCTGTATCTGCAATTATGGAAGACCGCAACCAGTATTCAATCACATGGGGAGCAAAAGAGCTGCGTGATGAGATCTCACGAAAAGCGCGCGATTATAATCACATTGAGGTCGATCCTGATAGCGAGATCACGGTAACGTGCGGTTCGACAGAAGCCATGATGGCTGCCATGCTCGCTATAATCAATGAAGGGGATGAGGTTATCATATTCGAGCCGTTCTATGAGAACTATGGTCCTGATGCTGCTGTTTCTGGTGCTGTTCCTCGTTTTATCCCTCTTGACGATGAGTACAATATTGATGAAGACGCCCTTGCATCTGCTTTTAATAGGAAGACGCGCGCCCTCATCCTGAATACCCCGAATAACCCATGCGGCAAAGTGTTCAGTAAGGATGAGTTAAAATTGATCGCAGACCTGTGCGTGGATTATGATGCTATTGCTGTGACAGATGAGATCTATGAATATATCCTGTATGACGGCAAAACGCATACCAGTATAGGCTCACTGGATGAGATGAGGGACAGGACGATAACAATAAGCGGATTCTCAAAGACGTACAGTGTTACAGGCTGGCGTATCGGCTATGCGCTTGCAGAAAGAACCCTGACATCTGCTATCAGGAAGATACATGATTTCCTGACCGTAGGAGCCCCTGCCCCGCTTCAACATGCATGCGTCAGTGCACTTAGATTTCCAGATTCGTATTATAAAGAGCTTGTGGCGATGTACGACAGAAAGAGAAAATTCCTGTATGATGCTCTAATAAAAGCCGGATTCAGATGCCAGATGCCGCAGGGCGCATACTATATCCTTGCCGATATACCCGGTGGGATGGATGATAAGGCTATGGATGATACTGCCTTTGCTCAGTATATGGTGCACGAGATCGGAGTGGCAGCCGTGCCTGGAAGCAGCTTCTATAAGAGCGAAGCAGGCAGGCATAAACTGCGCTTCACGTTCTCAAAGAAGGATGAGACTTTAATGGAAGCAGCGCAGAGGCTTGAGAGGCTTAAGATTTAGTAAAGCAACTGAATCTAAACCTAATTAAGTATCCGCGTATAATTAAGTACCACTATGCCCGACCTTGTAATCAAGAATGCCAGACTTCTTATTGACAATGCGATTCAGCCGGCTGAAATAGCCATAGATAACGGTAGGATCTCAAAAATAGGGAAGATAATCGGTACAAAGGAAGTAAATCAGGTAATAGATGCAAAAGGCGCACTTGTTTTACCGGGAGCTGTAGATATCCATGTGCACTTCCGCGACCCTGGAATGACAAAGAAGGAGGACTGGTATACTGGCTCATGCGCAGCAGCAGCGGGCGGTGTCACCACTGTTATCGACCACCCGAACACAATTCCTCCTACAATAGATCCTTCATCTTTCAAGAAAAAACAAAAAGAAGCAAAAAAGTCCATAATCGACTACGGCATCAACGCAGGAGTAACCAACAACCTGAACTACCTCAAGAATCTCTGGGAACTTGGAGCAATGGCTTTCGGGGAGATATTCATGGCAGAATCTACAGGCTCCCTGAATGTGAACGATCTGATACTTAAAAGATCACTTGAGATCACAGGAGATCTGGGCGCAGTGGCCTGCATCCATGCCGAGGATGAAGAAGTAATGAAGAGGTTCGTTCGTGTATTAAAAGGAAAACATGAGCCAGAATCCCACTCAAAGGCGCGCCCTGCACTATCTGAGAAGACCGCTGTTGAAAAAGCGATCAGATTTGCGGGAGATACCACAACAAGGCTTCATCTCTGCCATATAAGTGCACATGAGAGCCTTGAGGCCATAAGAAGAGCAAAAGCTGAAAATAAAAATATAACCTGCGAGGTCACACCACACCATCTTTTCCTCTCCACAAAGGACTGGAAGCGCCTGGGAGTGCTTGGAAAAATGAACCCGCCACTTCGTGATTTTTACTCCCAGCAGAGCCTCTGGGTCGGTTTAAATGATGGAATTATCGATGTAGTTGCTTCTGATCACGCACCCCATCTTGAGCACGAGAAGATGACCGATATATGGAGCGCACCAGCAGGCGTACCTGGCGTTGAAACCATGATGCCGCTTATGCTTATGTCTGTTAGACGTAATCTTCTTACCCTGAAGCGATTAATCGAGGTCACAAGCTTAAATCCTGCAAGAATATTTGGCCTGAATAAAGGAGTGCTTGCACCGGGGTATGATGCTGATATGATAATTGCAGGAGAGGTAATGGAGATCCGCAGAGAAAAATTACACAGCAAAGCCGGATGGACGCCGTATAATGGCATGTATGGCATGTTCCCCAGAATCACGATCTCCAGGGGGAATATAATCTTTGAAGATGGTAATATTATTGCGAAAAGAGGCAGGGGCCGATTTATTCCAGGGCAGGGGTTAATCAACCCAGAGCAATAATCGCATTAGCTGGAAGTCCTAATAAAAATAAAATAAATTTATAAAAAATTAAATTTTAGGGAGTTTTTCTATACCCGCTTTCTTTACATTGGGCTTATTAATCTCAGCAGGCATCCACTTTGGTTTATTCTTTGGAGCCGAGACAGTTTCCTTCCATCCTTTATAGATGTGGATCTTCTTGCTTCCTCTTTCCCTCAGTCTTAATTCAACGGGTTTGGCTTTTGTTCCATCGCTGCGATTGGCTGCTTTCAATGCTGCCTGCCTTGGCTGGTTGCCTGTAAATACTCCTGTCTCTTTTCCATCCTTATCCCGTAATACAAAATTTCTTATTTTCGCCATATTTTTCATACCCCGACAACGGTTTGTTGTCTTATTGTTAGATTACTCATTATAGTATATAAATCTTATTGAAGAGCATAAGGCTAAGCATACTGATTTATAGCGTTGGGGTCAAGGGGTAGAGAAAACTCACCTGCTTTAGCGGTGAGATGAATCGTACCCCTTGAGATTATGATGCCTATCCCCAAAAAACGATTGCTGAGGTCGCATTCAAGGGATAGGTAAATGATATATAGTATTAAAAGAATATAGAGTTTGCTGAGGTTGCATGAAAAAAGCCTATACCTTCAGGATATACCCTAACAGGAAACAGGAAGCTAAGCTCAACAGAACACTTGCTACATGCAGACACCTCTATAACGATGCTCTTGAGGAAAGAAGGAGGCAAGCAGAGCTTAACAGGTTAAAACGGGAGTTTGATGTATTCCCATGGGGCAAGCCAGAATGGATTTCATACGAAGACCAGGCAAACGAATTAGCCAAATCAAAAACTCCAGAACAGAGATATAGAAGGCAAGATCAAAACATGCACTATCAAGAAAGATGTTGATCAATGGTATGCAATACTGACAGTTGATATGGGAAAAAGGATAGAGAAAGTATCAGTCAAAACAAAAACAGGTGTAGATGTTGGTCTTGAGTCATTGCTCACATTAAGCAGCGGAGAGACGATAGAACCGCAGAAGTTCTATAGAAAATCTGAGAAGAAACTTGCATGGGAGCAGAGAAAACTATCAAGAAAAAAGAAAGGTTCTGCTAACAGGAAAAAGCAAGTAATCAAGGTAGCGAATGTTCATAGAAAAATCAGGAATCAAAGGAAAGATTTTAATCATAAAACAAGCAAAGGGCTTGTTAAAACATACGATTACATAGTATTTGAGGATTTGCAGATTAAGAATATGGTACAGAACCATCACTTAGCAAAATCAATATTAGATGCTGGATGGGGTCAGATAATCAGGTTCACGGCTTACAAAGCAGCATACGCTGGTAAAACGATAGAACTGGTTGATCCACACTATACATCACAAACATGTCTCTGTGGTCATCGTGTGCCTAAAAAACTGAAAGTTCGGATACATGTATGTTCTGAATGTGGTCTAATATTGAACAGAGATCATGTGTCTGCAATCTTAATAGAAAGGAAAGGAAAATTAGCAGTACCTACGGACTGTGGGGAATTAACGCCTGTGGAGAGCAGTCAATGGACACTCGTTGAAGCAGGAAGCCCTAACCCTTCAGGGTAGGGAGGATGTCACGGAAATACTTAAAGCATGGAAAGGTATAAACTCTTAAAATTTAATAGTTAAAAACGGTGGTCTAACTGAATATCGAAGGAAACGAAAAAATCAAGACACGACTCACAAAGTATCTGATGCGGGATGAAACAGGCATAAGGAAGTCTGTCTTAAAACTATTTCTCAACAGTAAACCATATACCACCCAGGAGATATTTGATTTTCTTATCAAAGAGGGCTTTGATGTTAATTATAGGGGAGTCTCAGCTATGGTCGGGCTTATGAATACGAGGCTTGGTATCCTGAGAGTAGATGTAAAAGGAGATCATAATATCTATTCTCTTAAAAATGAGTATAAAAATGCTGTAAAGGCCACTATGGATAATTATTGAAGGTATAGAAACTGCACAAAATCGCTGATTAGCACCCTCACTGAGGAAGAGCAAAGAAGAAACATTTAAGGATAAGTAGTACAATGTGTTTTGTGAGATAAATGAACAAGAAACATCGTTTTGTATTTGGATTCTCCGTAGTTGCTATATTATTAGGCTATCTGTTACTTACAAGTGGCGTGCTCTCTAACCAGTATGAGGTCAGTGAAGCAGTTGCAGCAAAACAAAACCTCACAGACAGGGTGATCATTGTTAACGGTTCCGTGGTCCTGGGCACTGAGAAATGGGATGCTCTCAATCGCACATTTACTTTTAAACTGACAGACGGTATAGAAACGATCGACGTTATCTACACAGGTGAGAGGCCCAACATCCCACCTGATTACACAAGCATCCAGGCAGTAGTAACCGGGAGATTCAATGACAGCGTGTTCGAATCCTATAAGATGCTAACAAAATGCCCGTCCAAGTATGATGCTGCTGACAATATCACTCAGTAATTTTTTACTGAAGCTTGCTTCAGTAAAAAATTAATGATGCGCCTCTTTCTTCTCAGCCTCGCGCCTCTGTATTGATTCCTCGCATGCCCCAAGACAGCTCTCGCAAATGGCCTTACTGATCTCCCTGTGGTAAGGCTCCTGGAAGATCGGTACACTGACCTTGACCTGGAAGAAAGGTGCATTTTTTATGCCGCATAGATCGCACTTCTTTGCTCTTATGGGCACCCTGTTAAGGTTTGCCTCATGACAGCTATAAAGGCACTCCTCATTAATGCCTCGCCATGTACCTGTAGGGTACGCTGATGAAACACTCGGGTCATTCACTTTTACAGGGCACAGGGTGGGTCTTGAGACGCCACACAAATTACAATCTGCCATTTAAATCACACTCCTAGCACTTTTGCTGCATCCATAGCCATCTGGACAAAGGGCTCAGGATATACACCTATCCCTATTGTCCCTATCAGGGCCAGTACAATTGCCACCACATAAGGGGTCGGCTCCTTTATCCTTCCTCTTCCTTCACCGGGAGGCAGTACATACATGTACCTTATAACACGGGCATAGTAATAAATCGACAGCGCACTGTTTAATATGGCCACAATTACAATGAACAGCAGCCATCCGCTTGCCTGTATCACAGCCTCAACAGTGATCGAATAGAAGATCACGAACTTTCCGATGAAACCTGCCGACGGAGGAATACCGGCCAGGGCAAGAAGAAACACAAGCATTGCGAATGCTGTAATCGGGGCACGTTTTCCTAATCCTGCAAAATGCTCAAGATCATCCGTGTTCTTTGCATTCCTGTTATCAGATAGAACCATGTACCCGACAACTGCAACAGCGATAAACGCACCGCCCTTCATCAGGGCATGGCCCAGAGCCAGTAATATCCCTCCTCCAATTGCCATCTGAGATATCTCAGGAGTGATGGCAACGAATGCCAGTGATATGTAACCTGCCTGGGCAATCGAAGAATAGGCAAGCATTCGCTTGATGCTTCGCTGCGATATCGCTACAATATTACCGTATGTCATCGTAACTACTGCAAGAACTGCAAACGCAAGCTGAACATCAGCACGCATTGCCACCAGGGCAAGCACAAGAACCTTGAAGGCTGCAACGAATCCCATCTTTTTCGAGCCTGCTGCCAAGAGGGCGGAGACCACAGTCGGTGAGCCCTCATATGTATCCGGAGCCCACATGTGGAACGGAACAAGCGCCATCTTAAAAGCAAATCCTGCAAGAAGGAACAGCATTGCGACTATATTAAGCGCGCCGGTCGCGGCCTGAGGATTGGTGACAAAAAACTCAATGATTCCTGGAATACTTGTATAACCTGTTATACCATATACCAGTGACATACCGAACAGCATCAATGCTGAGGAGAGCGATCCTATAACGAAATATTTCAGTGCAGCTTCCAGGGATGCAGGGTTTCTCTTCTCAAAACCTGCAAGCACATACGTTGCCATGCTGGCAAGTTCAAATCCAACGAACAGTGCAACCAGATCATTGGCAGATGCCACAACCATCATTCCAACAGTGGCAAGAAGAAGTAATGCATAATACTCATCCTGGTTGCGATTGCCTTTGAAGTATGTGATAGATGCTATTACAGCCAGTAATGATACTACTGCAAATATTAATTTGAAGATCTGCGATAGCGGATCGACCACAAAAGCATCATAGAAGAAACTTCCCTCGCCTTTTATGGCCAGAATAAATACGATCGAAGCCAGAAGTCCACCTGCACTCAGGTATCCCAGCAGGTTCTTGGACCTATCACTGACCAGAAGTCCCAGTAGTACTATCACCAATGCCAGGGATATAAGCAGTAGTTCTGGAAGGAGTAGAATAAAATCATAGCTCATGTTATCACTCCTCTCAGTACAACAAGTTCCAATAATTGTTCTGCGTTTGTAGTCATCATATTAAGTACAGGACCGGGATTGAGCCCGAAGAATATTACCAGCAATACAAGTACGGACATGGAGACCATCTCATAACTGGCTATATCATGGATATGCCCCAGTTTCTGATTATAGGTACCGAATACAGCTCTCTGCATGGCCCAGAGATGGTAGCCTGCAGTGAACACGATTCCAAAGAGGGCCAGTATCACGAACGTGGGGAGTGTGAAGTATGAGTTAACAAGTACCAGGAACTCTGCTATAAACCCGCTCGTGCCTGGCAGTCCAAGCGATGCAAGGAACCCGGCCAGCATAAGGAAGGTAAGTTTTGGCATATGTTTGGCTATGCCCCCGAGGTCTCCTATGATCCTGGTGCCTGCTGAGTGCTGGATCACTCCGCATGACATGAACAGGATGCCTGTAATAAGCCCGTGGGAGAACTGCTGGTACATTGCCCCGCTTACAGACAGCGGAATAAGTGCTGCTGCACCCAGCATGACAAAACCCATATGACTGATGCTCGAATACGCCACCATCTTCTTTAGGTCCCGCTGTGCCAGGGCAAGGAACGTTCCGTAAAGTATGCTCAGAACACCGATTATTGCCATCAGACTTATCAATATGCCATGAGAATCGGAATATGGAAGAATAGGAAGTATTATCCTGAAAAGACCATATCCTCCCATCTTAAGCAAGAGCGCGGCGAGTATGACACTGCCGGCAGTGGGTGCTTCAACATGTGCATCCGGTAACCATGTATGGAAAGGCACAGCCGGCATCTTTACTATAAAACCAAAGAGCAGTGCCAGGAATATTGCATCTTTCAACGTTATTATATCCTGTATCAACCAGCCATCCATTAACTGGTAATTTTTCAGTAAGTGGAAAATATCAAAATTCGGGGTTCCTGTGATACTCCATGCATTGAAGTAGAGAGAAAAGATCGCAAGGAGCATCACAAGGCTTGCCACATGTGTATATATAAAGAACTTTATCGCCGAGTAGTCCTTTCTCGGACCTCCCCAGATGCTGATAAGGAAATACATTGGAATCAGCACAACCTCCCAGAATATATAGAACACAAAGAAATCAAGAGAGGTGAAGACTCCAAGAACTCCTACCTGCTCAAGCAGTATCAGGCCGTAGAAGCGGTTTGCCTGTTTTGTCTCACCCCAGGCAAATATTATTGTGAGCGGAATGATTATATTCGCTAAAAGCACAAGCGGTAGCCCTATACCATCAAGACCGAACTTCAGATTAATCCCGAGGCTGCTGATCCATACATACGATTCTCCAAACTGTATGGTTGGAACTCCGCTGTCAAAACGCATGAATAGCAGCAGAGATAGAACAAGCGAGAGCCCTGATGCCAGAAGTGCAACTGTCCGTGCCTGCCCCCTGGTCCTTGTCAGAAACGTAAGGATTGCTCCAATAAGAGGGATTATAATCATCAGTGAGATTAGACCGGCCATTTACATACCTCCGATTTTAAGCAAAAGTATCAGCAGACCTACTCCTAAAAGAGTAATAGCAGCATAGTTCTGTACCACCCCTGTCTGTAGTTTACGGGCAACCTCGCCAACCTGGAATAATGTGCTGCTGATGATATTATCGATCACAAGTCCATCGATTATCTTTCTGTCCACGAACTCACCAGACCGGGCAGCGACATCATGAGTCAATTTAACACCGATTATATCTGCTGATAATCTGGGCTCATAATACCTGTTTATCAACAGCCTGTACAGCGGGTTTTCGGATGATACGATTTTACTCATATCCAGCATCCGTTTGTGATATATCATATACGATATCACAATACCCAGCACTCCCACAACTACAGGCAGCATAATTATGATCGCGGATGGATGGAGTGCCTCACCCGCATGTCCGGCTATTTCTATACCCATGAGCTCAAAGTTAGTCTCAAGATAAGGATAGAATCTGGATTGCGAGAAACCGAAGAGCAGGGCAAAGACAGCAAGGATCATCAATGGAAGCGTCATTATGTTCGGGGATTCGTGAGCGCGACGCTCAGAGCGCGGTTTTCCTGTAAATGTCATGAACCACAGCCTGAATATATAAATAGAAGTCAGGAGTGCTGCCAGAATTGCAAAGCCGTAAAACACCCAGCCCCAGCCGCCTGTTATCTCTCCATATTCAAATGCCCCTTCTATGATCACATCCTTGCTGAAGAAACCTGCTGTGCCTATATTAATGAACGGAATACCGATTCCTGCAAGGGCGAGCGAGGCTATCAGCATGGTGATTGCTGTTATCTTCATCTTGCCAAACAGCCCACCCATCTCGCGGATATCGTTTGTGCCCACTGCGTGTATCACGCTTCCAGCGCACAGGAACAGCAGTGCCTTGAAAAATGCATGGCTTATAAGATGGAACATAGAGATGCCCACAGCTTTGGCTCCGATCACCGCGCCTGCTGTGCCGAGTGCGAGCATCATGTATCCCAGTTGACTCACTGTCGAGTAAGCAAGCACCCTTTTAATGTCATTCATCACAAGTCCCATTGTGGCAGCGAATAATGCCGTGAACCCGCCGACAATGGCCACGACCAGAAGTGAATCCGGGACACCATGAACCAGTGAATCAGGTGTAGCCACAAACATAGGGAATGTCCTGGCGACAAGGTACACGCCTGCAGTAACCATCGTTGCTGCATGGATCAGTGCAGATACCGTTGTCGGGCCTTCCATTGCATCGGGCAGCCACCCATGAAGCGGGAACTGACCGCTCTTGCCAATAGCCCCGCCGAAGAACAGTAATGTTATAAGAGTTAACTGTCCGGGATCAATGTACGGTATTGCCTCGAACATGATTTTGAACTGAAGGATAAAACTGCCTGATTCAGGGCTGAGCGCGCTACCTGCTATAATCTCGCTCATGTTGACATACAGCAGGACAATTCCTGCAAGGAACAGTACATCACCTACCCTTGTCACAAGAAATGCCTTCTTTGCTGCGGCTGCTGCTGAGGGCTTATGGTACCAGAAGCCGATCAAGAGGTACGAGCAGACTCCAACGATCTCCCATGCAATGAAGAACTGGAGTATGTTATCTGATAACACAACGGCAAGCATGGCTGCTGTGAAGAGCGATGTCTCTGCAAAATAGCGCGGCTTTGCAGGGTCATGCGCCATATACCCTACAGCGTAGATATGGATGAGCAGGCTCACGAATGAGACCATAAGGAGCATTACCACTGCAAGAGGGTCGATCAGTATGCCTATGTTCAGGTTCGCAAACCACGGCCATGACTGCTGGACTACTCCATCAGGATAGATCTCAAAGAAGATCCCGAGTGAGATGATAAACGATCCTGCTATGGCAGCGATCGGGAGCAGTGCCCCGCCTGAATAGAGTTTTTTACCCAGGAAAAGCGTCAATACAAATGCAAGTACAGGTAATAGTACAATCGCTGCTGCGTAATCACTGAACATCCTACCACCTCAAAATATTAATATTATCAAGATCGATCGTATCGCGTATCCTGAACAATGCAACAAGTATCGCAAACCCTATGGCTGCTTCTGCTGCTGCTATAGCGATTGAGAATAAAGCGAATACCTGGCCTGTGGCACTGCCGTTAAAGCTTGAAAATGCAACAAGGTTCAGATTCGCGGCATTCAACAGGAGTTCCATACACATAAGGATCTTAATCCCGCTCCTCTGCGTGATTATCCCGTATGATCCAATGGTAAATATGACGATTGCTACCAGAAGATATGAATACAGATCTGCCATCAGAATGCCTCCTTTTTAGCTATATACAGGGCGCCGATTAATGCAGTAATCAGCAGCAGTGCGAGTACTTCAAATGAAAGGATAAAATCGCTGAATATCCCGCCCCCTATATCCGGACCGCCTGCTATTTCCTCGATGCTGATATGGATTGCTTCTTCTTTACCTGACCAGACACTGGAGCTATCATCGACTGCTATGAAAAGTACAGAAAACAACAATAATGCAACTACTAAATTAAAGATTTTAGCGAGCATGTTCTTCCTCTCCCTTTCCGGTTAGCATTATGGTGAACAATATAAGTGTCACAACAGCTCCTACATAGACAAGCACCTGCACCCAGGCTACAAACTCTGCCTTAAGAAGAATGAAAAGCCCGGCTGTACCTATGAGCGAACCTGCCAGGTATACAGCGCTGTGTACTAATTTTTTGGATAGAACGACCATAATCGATGAAAGTATAGTGAAAATCGAAATTATCAAAAATACAATGTCTACCATTTTTCGCCTCTCTTAAACAATAATCTATCAGGACCATACACCAGACTCTCCCTGGTATAGTCCGCCAGTTCATAATCCTGGGTCATTTTAATAGCATTCATCGGGCAGACATCAACGCATAGCCCGCAGAACATGCACATCCCGAGATTAAACTCCGGAAACCATCTTCCTTTATACTTGACTATCTTTATCGTGCTGTTCGGGCAATTTACTTCACATATCCCGCAGCCTATGCAGGCATCCTCATCAACTGCATGCAGCCCTCTGAACCTTGGTGCCAGTTTCATTCTCTCATAAGGATATTGAACTGTTACAGTAGGCCTGTCTCCAATATGTAAAACATGCTTTAAAGTAACAGCGAGCCCCATTATTATACCCGTCATTGTCCAGTTCTTGCTTATCCAGGCCATCAGATCACCCCGGCAGTCACAAGGAACCCTGTTACAAGCAGGTTCAATAAAGCCAGAGGCACCATGATCTTCCAGCCTATATTAAGTAATTGATCAATCCTCACTCTCGGGACTGTATCTCTTAACCACATTGTGAAGAATATCACAGCATAGGTTTTTATCAGGAAGTATACCAGTGAAGTTATCTGAACAGGGATAAAAGGAATCACTGGCCCGTTCCATCCGCCGAGGAATAATGTTACTACTATTCCTGAGACAGCGAATAGGTGAGCATATTCTGCAAGGAAGAACATAGCAAATTTCATTCCACTGTATTCTGTAAAGAAACCGGCCACAAGCTCTGATTCAGATTCCTGAAAATCAAATGGTATGCGTCCCAGCTCGGCAATGGAAGCGATAAGGAATAGAACAAACCCTACTGGCTGAAGGAATATGAACCACTTAGGGATAATCCCGAACCAGTAATCCCCCTGTGCGTTGACTATAGCCACTGTGCTGAGGGAGCCAGTAAATATGACCACTGCAATAGCCGCCAGAGCAAGCGGTATGGTATAGCTGATATCCTGGGCGACTGCCCTCATTGCACCCAATAGTGAATACTTATTATTAGATGCCCATCCGGCAAGTAAAACAGCTATAGGCGATATTGCTGAAATCGCAATGATATAGAGTAATCCTACACTTAGATCAGAAATAATAAGGGAATCCCCAAAAGGAATAGGGATGAATATAAGGAGTGCAGGTACAAAAACAATAAATGGCGCAAGAGTGAATATCCATCTATCAGCTTTTGCGGGAATAATATCCTCCTTTCCAATTAACTTAATCCCATCCATAACAGGCTGGAGAAGCCCGCGGGGTCCTGTGACCATGGGTCCATACCTCACCTGGACCAATGCAACCACTTTACGCTCCATCCATGTCAGGAACATCACAGTAACCAGTACAAAAGCAAAGAGTACTGCTATCACTACAAATACTATTAAAATTTGTAAAGCATACGCCATCCCAAAGATCTCGAACAGACTATAGATCTGATCGTAAACACCTATTGCAGTTAAAATATTCACTATTAGATCGTAAGCGTTTGTCATTATATCACCTGTCCACATCGCCAAGAACTACATCAATACTCCCAAAAGCAGCTATCAGATCAGGAATTTTTAATCCCCGCACCAATTGGGGTATGGCTGCAAGGTTGCAAAAAGAAGGTGAGCGTATCTTGATCCTGTAAGGTTTGGTTGTGCCGTCACTTACAACATAAAAACCTAACTCTCCTTTTGGCGCTTCAATCCTGCTGTAAGCTTCACCCGCAGGAGGTGTGAATATCCTCGGGAAATAAGTTTGAGCTGTATATGGCATTCCTGTTAACGGAATTATTCCGTATTTCTGATTGGCTATGATGGACGATTCAGGCATGTTATCGATTATCTGTCTTAAAATATGAAGGCTTTCCCTCATCTCATCTATCCTGACTATGTACCTGGCATAGCTGTCGCCTTCGCTGCGTACGCATACCTTGAAATCGAGATCCGGGTATATGGAGTATGGCTCCAATCTCCTTATATCGTAATTTACACCAGAGCCCCGAAGCGTCGGACCTGTCAGGCCATAATTGATAGCTTCTTCCGCGCTTATCGTCGCAATACCCTTCATTCTCATGAGGAATATCTCGTTATTGTTGATTAGCTGTTCGTAATCACCTATGCGTTTTTCCATATCTTCTATGAATTCTCTGAGCTTTGGTATGAAGCCCTCAGGCAGGTCTTCTCTCACTCCGCCGACTCTCATATAACTGAAGGTCATCCTGGCACCGCAGAGCATCTCGAATAGTTGAAGAGCTTTCTCCCGTTCCCGAAAACCCCACATCATCATTGTGGATGCGCCAAGGTCCATTAAGAGTGAACCGATCGCAACAAGATGATTCACTACCCTGTTAAGCTCCATTACAAGGACACGGATGTACTCAGCCCTCAAAGGAACCTCTATATCAGCAAGCTCCTCTACTGCCTTAACATAAGCATAGTTGCTTGGCATAGCAGAGACATAATCCAGTCTATCAGTATAAGGGATGAATTGCAGATAGGTCTTCATCTCAGCCAGTTTTTCTGTTCCTCTGTGGAGATAACCGGGAATAATCGTACACTCCTTGATTATCTCCCCATCCATCCTTAATTTGAATCTGAGCACGCCGTGCGTACTGGGATGTACAGGCCCCATGTTTATGAGAAGTTCTTCTGTCTCCAAGTTACTTCCTCCTCAGCAGGTTTGATCCATCTGTACTTACTATATCCTCCCCATCTTCCCCGATAGTCACGAACTGCTCCGTATCCATGTCATAATCCTTTCTGAGCGGATGTCCATTCCAGCCCTCAGGCAGCAGTATCCTTACAAGATTGGGGTGTCCTGTGAACTTAATCCCTACAAGGTCGTATGTTTCCCTCTCCAGCCAGTCCGCTCCCTTCCAGAGTGGAGTAAGCGAATCCACTTCAGGTTTATCATGGTCAAGAATAACTTTTAGCACGAGGTTCTCTTTTTTCTTATAGGAAAAGATGTTATAGATTACCTCAAACCGATCTGTATAATCTATCCCTGTAATCACTGAGAGATGGTCAAAACCCATCTTTTTTACTTTCGCGGCAACCACTAACAATTCCTCTTTTTTAATAACAGCAAGGGGCTTATCGACCTGCATACCTGTACTGATGACAGAACCCGGAAGCGCCTGTTTCAATTCTTCTGCCGGGTTCATTTATTAATCCCCCATTTTGCTCCGTATCCCTCGTTCTTGATCTTTTCCCTCAACTGGATTACTCCATATAACCAGGCCTCAGGCCGGGGCGGGCATCCGGGGATATATACATCAACTGGTATAATCAAATCCACGCCTCTCAGGACTGAATATGATTCATGATAGGGCCCACCTGTGTTTGAGCAGCTGCCTACCGATATCACCCATTTGGGCTCAGGCATCATCTCGTATAGTTGTTTGACCCTGGGCGCCATCCGTTTTGTCACTGTACCGGCGACGAACATCAGGTCCGCCTGCCTTGGACTTGCCCTGAATATTTCCATTCCGAAGCGCGCAATATCATGGTGCGCCATAGCCACACCCATCATCTCGATAGCGCAGCAGGCAAGACCTGAGGTAACAGGCCAGAGCGAACTCAAACGCGCCCAGTTAAAGATCTGGTCAACTGTTGTTAGAAGGATCAACCCTTTTCTATCTTTTGCAGAAAGAACAGTGTGAATAAGCCCTGTATCCTCCAGTTTTTCAAGTGCCGTCTGCGGTTTCTTTTTAATTGCACTGATTTTTGTTGTATCAATCGTTACTGGATCCACTCTAGTGCCTCCTTTCTCCAGGCATATGCAAGACCGATTATAAGTACCTCTATAAAAATAAGCATTTGAAAGAACCCGGGAGCTCCGAGGTTTTTAAGCTGTACAGCCCATGGATATAAGAACAAAATCCCGACATCAAAAATAAGGAAAACAATTACAATCATATAATATTGTATATTAAAATGAATCCTTGTATCTCCCACAGGTACTTCAGCACATTCATATGTACATAATTTCTCTTTGGTCGTGTTGCTTGGCCTGACCATTCTTGACATGAATAAAGAGACGGCCACGAACACAAAGCCGATCACAGTAAGTATAGCTATTGGTAAATAATTATCAAAAAATGCATTTGATGCCATTTGATTCACCTGTTATGTTAGTCGCTTTAAAAGGATTATTGATATAAAAAGCTTATGAAATCATCGCCATGATGGTAATCAATAATCGTAATCAATAACTCCTTAGCGTAAGATTCTTAAATGATACAGGACTGAAAGCAAATTCCTATAGTAACAAATGAGGGTTGATCTTGATAAACATAAAAGATCTATTTAATATTAGAATTGGCAACATATCCCCTAAAAATCCGATTGCTCTTGCCCCTGTGGCCGGTATAACGGACAGTAAATTCGCATCCAGATTCAAAAATGCCGGTCTGGTTATCTTAGGCGGTTATAATCTGGACGACAGGACAAATAAAGCAGCACTTAAAGAAATAGCACGGGGCAGAAGGGAGTTTGTATCTGATGAGCCAATGGAATTTTTGAGATCCGAGCTTGAGGCCACAGAGGGATTGACAACGATAGCTATTAATGTTCGTGCCGCAGCGATAGAACCTTTTATTGAGGCGGCACGTATAACTAAAGAATTCGATGCAATACTTGAAATAAACGCACATTGCAGGCAGCCTGAGATGCTGGAGCTGGGGGTTGGAGAGGCATTATTGAAAGATACGCCAAGACTCTGCGATTATATAAGGGAAATAAAGAAGACCGGAGTTGTGCTCTCAGTTAAAACAAGAGCAAACGTGGTGAACGATGTTGAACTCGCAAGGTCGATCAGGAATGCCGGGGCTGATATCATACATATAGATGCTATGCAAACTCAGAATAATATGAACGCTCATGGCTCCATGCATATTCATAATGCTGTGAATACTCATATGAACACTCATAGTGCTATACATACTCGTGGCGCCATACATAAGCAGGGTATGGATACGGGAGTTATAAAACGCATCCGCAACTCAACTGATCTATTTATAATCGGCAACAATTCTATCGTGGATTTTGAGAGTGCAAAAGAGATGTTCTCACATGGTGCAGATATGGTATCTGTCGCGCGCGCAGCTCTCTCCAATCCCGGTACCATTGATTACCTTGTGGATGAGGTCTACTCACTCCAGTCCCTGACAGGCTGGTACAATGCACCAAAGCATATATGCGCAGGGGGAGACCTGAGAGCGCTTGCTTTTTGCTGTCTTCCTGTCAAGCCGTGTGCCCTCCACAGTGCACTAAAACAGGCTGGCATAAGCGCCGAGGAGTTCATGAGGATCAAGACCGATTTTGCCCGCAAAACACCCATTGAGTATGGAGAAGGAACATGCTTTGGAAGCATGACATGGTGCTGCAAGATAACCAAGCCCTGTTTCCTGAGGGATGGGGTGCTTGAATACACAGGGCTTTCTGATGTGGAGTATATGCATATAAAGAAAAGGTTATCTGAATATATTCTGAAGCACAGGAAGAAATGAGGATGTAGACTGCTCAGGCTTAAGCCTTCTCAACATCTTCACGAGAAGGCAGCTTTCTAAGAATTACCTCTTTGTGGGCAGGGTCTACCACTACAAGCACTAAGAGATGCTTACTTATGCACAACCCTCATTAATAATCATTGAAAATTAGAAAAGTTTAAATAGCATGATTATCATGTGATTCTCCAAGAACCGTAACTAAGCGGAAGCTAAACGTGGTCATCAATGTTCATTAAAACCACGCTTGTAAAAAATCCGAGATGCACGGGGATTTGCCCGTAAGGGTGGTGTGGTGAGTGCATCGCGAGCGCTGGAGAGCGCAGTGACACAGGGCAGCGGAGAGCGAGCCCTGCCGGAAGGTAAATATAATGAGTAAAAGGAGGTAAAAATGAAAAAAAAAATAAGTATGGCAGCTACGAGAAAAGCTTGGTTGCAGGCATCCAGTTTTATACTGGTAGCTCTACTAATCTTTGCCCTGCCGCTGGCAAGCTGGGCAACGGCATCGGTTACCATTGATCCTACGACCAACGACTTCGTGCTGGACGAAAGCGAAACGCTGGAGGAGACTGTTACTGTCACCGTGCCAGCTGGAGTCGGCATAGACAAGGCCGATGTCTACTTGCTGTCCGACACCACGGGCAGTATGGGGTCTCCCATTGCCGCAGTTAAGGCCGGTGCCAGCGACATCGTGGACGGCCTTATTGCCGAACTGCCAGGCGTTGATTTGGCGTTCGGCGTAGGGGACTATAAGGATTTTCCTTACGATCTCTACGCATTCAAACATTCGGTCAGCATTACTACTGATACAACTGCTGTTAAAACAGCTATCAATGCCTGGTCTGCCTCCGGTGGTGCGGATGGTCCGGAAGGCCAGCTCTACGCCCTTGATCAATTAGCCGACAGCACCATTGGTTGGCGGCCAGGCGCCAAGAAAATCATTGTCTGGTTTGGCGATGCGCCAGGTCACGATCCGGTGTGTTCTGCTATTTCTGGACTGCCGTATGACATCACCGAGGGTTCTGTAACAACGAAGCTTGTGGATGCTGATATTACGGTTTTGGCCATAAGCACAGGAACTGGTTATTTCCTGGGACTGGACGATGACCCAACAGTGTGGGCCTATGACTATACAGCTGCCTGTGGCACTCCCGGTGGAACATCAGAACAAGCCACCCGCATTACAGGGGCAACCGGTGGAAATCATATTACGGGAATCAATGCTGGGACCATTGTCCAGACTATCAAGGATATGGTGATTGAGGCAGTGACCACCATCAACAACCTAAGCTTGGTCCCAACGGGCGGCACTGCCGGCTTCGTGGCCGACATCTCACCGGCAAGCTACGGTCCTCTGACCTTGGACGATGATCACGTTCTTCCATTCACGGTCAGTTGGACGGGACTAGCAGCCTGCACTGAGGAAGACCAGGTATTCACGGGGACCCTCGATGTGGTAGCTGATGGCGCGGTTATGGGACATAAACCCGTAAAAATCACTGTGCCAGCTTGCACGCCTACTGTTAAAGAGGTGGTAGTGGACATCAAACCAACGTCCTGCCCCAACCCACTGAACGTGAACTCCGGAGGCGTACTGCCGGTAGCCATTCTGGGAACAGCTTCTTTTGACGCAGCCCAGGTTGACGCTAGCACCGTACGGCTGGAAGGCGTGGAACCTCTGCGCTGGAATCTGGAGGACGTGGCAGCACCATACACCGGTGGAATTTCCGACCCACCTGACCGCATTGACTGCACCACCGACGGACCTGACGGTATCCTGGATCTGTCACTCAAGTTTGACAGCAAGGACGTTGTTGCCGCTCTGGGCCCGATTGAGGATGGCGATGTTATAGTCGTCCAACTCACCGGCCAACTGATAGATGGCACTGAGATCGTTGGCGAGGACGTGGTCTGGATCATCAAGCCCGCTTCAGGCAAGGGCAAGGGACAGTAGATCGCATGGCAGGAGCCACAGCGACTCATAAAGCTTGAGAGGGTGCAAAACCCTCTTATTTTTTATTTAGAAACCACATTCTAAATCCGGTGGGATAATCATACAGGGGTTCAGTAGAACAAATCGTATATCAGAATCTTTATATCGGATAAGGGTTATGTATGGTTTTGTCAAAACTTAGGATATTGGAGGATATATGACAACAAGCCTGAAATTCTTTAAACAATACCACAGCATAGTTATAAAAGCACTGGGTGAGGATGCCAAGAAAGTAAATGCTAAAGTTGGTTCGATAATAGCTGATAACTGGGCAAGCAATGCGGGGAAATTCAATAATAACGCCGAGTTTGCACAGAGTTTTGAGAATTACCTCAGGAACCAGCTTGAATTTGCAACACATGTGAAAATTGATTGTGATGAAAAGAACTATACGCTTGATATCAAAGGATGCGCCATCTGCCATGGAAACGAGATACTGAGAAACGAAGGTATAGCGACCGCATGCCCTATCATCCAGGCTGCTAAGTATGCTGCTGTTAAAAAGATAGGGAGAGATGTAGTCACGAAAGGTATAGATAAACCAGGCGTGGTTGGTGAGTGCACTATAAGGTTTGAACTGGAAGGGTAGTTAGCATGCCGACAGGCATCGGTGCTTTATGATATAGGAGAATGCGATAGAGAAACTTGAAAAGTTGGAATTATTGGATGGGTTCGATTCTAGCATAAGATATATATAGTGCTGGACTTATGCAAAACGGTAAGAACTATGATCCGGTGGGACACTTATGGAAAAACATACTATAAAAATATTAAAGCTAGATCTCACAGCCTGCGGCTATGAAACACAATTGCTTGATGAGAGAACTGCAAGAGGATATCTTGGCGGGCGCGGACTGGGCACAAAGATTCTGTATGATGAGCAGCCTGCAGGAGTAGATCCGCTCTCGCCAGAGAATATTATCGTATTTGCCACAGGCCCTCTGACAGGAACCAGGACTCCCAGCAGTGGCAGACATTTTGTGGTATCAAAAAGCCCTGCAACAGGAGGTATAACCTTTACAAGCTCTGGCGGCACATGGTCAGCCGAACTAAGAAAAGCTGGCTATGATGCGATTGTGGTTAAAGGAACCGCCGAAAGACCTGTGTATCTCTGGATTGAAGACGGCAATGTTGAACTGAGGGATGCGGGCAGTTTCTGGGGTAAATTCGTAAGTGAGACCGATGAGGGAATAAGGAAAGAGACCCATAACGAGGCAAAAGTGCTCTGCATAGGGCCTGCAGGAGAGAAAAGATCATCTATAGCAGCGATCATGAACGAAAAATACAGGGCAGCAGGCAGAACTGGACTGGGTGCTGTCATGGGGAGTAAAAATCTCAAGGCTATAGCAGTGAAGGGAGAAAAAAACATAGAAGTGGCAGATGGTATCGGGCTTAGCAGGGCTGTAAACAAGGCCCTGAAAAAGATATCCGAATCCGGAGTTACAAAGGAAGATGGAGGCCTTAATGCCTACGGAACCGCTGTTCTCACAAATATAATGAATGCCTCAGGCATATACCCGACAAAGAATTTCCAGACAGGGACGTTCAGGGATGCTGAGAATATCTCTGGTGAGAGGATGGCCGAGACCATACTCAAAGAGAGGACTGCCTGCTATGAGTGCCCGATAGAATGCGGCAGATGGGTAGATGTAAAGAGCGGTAAGTACTCTGGAGTAAAAGGAGAAAGCCTTGAGTACGAGACATCATGGGCGTTCGGGGGACAGTGCGGTGTGAATGATCTTGGTGCCCTTGCTAAGGCCAACTACCTGTGCAATGAATACGGGCTTGATACCATAAGTACAGGGAGCACGATAGGATTTACCATGGAGCTTGTTGATAGGGGCATAATCTCAAAGGATGAGGCAGGTCTGGATCTGGTATTCGGGAACGATGAAGCGATGATTAAGATGATTGAGATGATGGGCAGGCGGGAGGGATTTGGCGATGTGCTTGCCGATGGGACAAGAGCTGCTTCAAAGAGAATAGGCAGGGGTTCTGAGTACTATGCAATGCAGGTAAAAGGACTTGAGCTGCCGGCCTATGATCCAAGAGGGGCTTTCGGGCTTGGATTGAACTTTGCTACCGCAAACAGGGGAGGATGCCATGTGAGCGGGTACACTATAGCTGCTGAGATCCTTGGTGTGCCGCTCAAGGCTGATCCTTTTGATTCAACAGAGAATAAGGTGGATTTGACGATACTCTTCCAGAATCTTACTGCCTCTGTGGATTCGAGTGTGAACTGCCTGTTCCTGACCTTTGCCCTGGGTGCAGATGATTATGCAGACATGATAGGATGTGTTACTGGATGGCAGGACTACAGCAGCGAGGAATTCCTTGCGACCGGTGAAAGAATATTTGCCCTGGAGCGGCTCTTTAATAAGAGAGAGGGGTTCGGTAGAAAGGACGATACACTGCCACAGAGATTGCTCAAAGAGCCCATGCCTGAGGGTGCACCAAAAGGCAAATCACACCCGCTGGAAGGAATGCTGGATCTGTATTACACCAGGAGGGGCTATGATACGGAGGGGCACCCTGAGCAGGAGACGCTTAAGAGGCTTGGCCTTGCATGACTGCATGATTGTATGACTGCATGACATGATATGGTAATCGTGAAATTCTTCTCAACACTCAGGAACATAACAGAGGTACATGAGGCCGTAATCGAGCAGGAGGGAAGCGTTTATGATATCCTGAATGCTCTGTTTTCGAATTACGGGAGCCTAAAAGAGGCCATATTTGATGAGAAAGGGGACATTTATATAAATATATTATTAAACGGAAGGAATATAGAGTATCTAAACGGCCTTTCCACCAGGGTCAGGCAGCATGATACCCTGTATCTATTCCCACAGATTGCAGGAGGGTGAGGCATGTACAGCTACGAAGAGTTAGAATCAGGGGTAATACAGACTGGCGTATGCACAGGATGCGGAGCATGCATATCTGCCTGTCCGCTCTATTACATCCAGTTGATCGATGGCGTGCCCAAAAGACACAGGAAGAAGGCAGCCTGCAAGAACTGCGGAACATGCTTTAACTCCTGCTATAAGACCCAGGGTGAGAGCTACGGCGACCCCACAGGCAGGCACCTGCGGGCAGTATCCGCAAAATGGGATCACGGTACGCTATGCCAGGACGGGGGAATCGTAACCGCTATCCTGAGGTATGCTTATGAGATAGGACTTATAGACGGTGCGGTGCTTACCTGTAGAAATAACAATGACTGGATGCCTGTGCCGTGCGTGGCAAAGAGCGCCGATGATTTTTATGCCTCCTCAAGAACAAAGTTCGGCATATCTCCTGTTCTCATGCTTCTGCGCCCTGCTGTAGTTGAACACGGGCTCAATAAGCTTTGTGTGGTCGGTACGCCATGCCATATTCAATCCTTAAGACACCTGCAGCGCTCAAACGCAGATGTTTCCTCTGCTGTAGCTCTTACCATTGGACTTTTTTGCAGCGCGAACCTTGAATACAGGCATATAGCAGAGAGAATACATACCCTGGGGATCAGGCCTGAGGATGTGGAGAAACTGGATGTCTCAAATGGTAGATTCATCATTAAAGCAGGCAATAGAAGTGAGTCAATACCTCTATCTGAGATAAAAAGCTGGATGTCGGGTCACTGCAGCTTCTGCCGGGATTATACAGGTGAACTTGCAGATATATCCATAGGGAGCGAGGGCTCTTCTGAGGGATGGTCAACCGTAATAATAAGGACGGAAAAAGGTGAAGAGGTATTCGCAGGGCTTGAGAGAAGCGCAGAAGTAAGTGTTTCTGGCATCGGGAGCGCAGAACTTGAGCATTTGAAGAGAGCGTCAGAAACAAAAAGGAAAAGAGCAAGGATGCAGGCAGCTATGGACGCAATATCTACAGGCATCGAGTCTTTTTCTAAGAGGTGCCCCAAATCGACACTTTACATTACTTCGAGGTAGAAAGTACGGAGTAACACGGGTACTGCATTGATATTTTATTGTAATATGCAGTATACCGTATATGAAAGAAATTCATAGTACCCGGAAGCCGCATAAAAAAATCAATTTTTTCATCACCTCCAGTCTTTTCCCTTCGATCTCTGTTACAGGCGACGCATGCGCCCTCATGTGCAAGCACTGCAGTGGAAAGCTGCTTGAGCGCTTGATCCCTGCTACAACATGCCAGGAGCTTGAGAGGAAAGCCCTGCTGCTTCACAGGCAGGGAGCAAAAGGCATACTCCTGACAGGCGGCTGCGATAGGTATGGAACAGTGCCAATAGATCGCTTTATTCCTTCAATAAGGGCAATTAAAGAAAAAACGGATCTTATCCTCATCGCACATACAGGTTTCATATCTCATAAAGAAGCGAAGGCGCTAAAAGGCTCAGGGCTTGACGGCATAGGCTTTGATGTTATTGGCGATGTGTCCACTGCCAGGGAAGTCTATGGTCTTGAGGTCTCTGAGAAAGAGTACATAAAGAGCCTGAGAGCCATAGAGGACTCAGGGATCATGGTATTCCCCCATGTATGTGTGGGACTGCATTTCGGAGATTTGAGAGGGGAATTTCGCGCCCTTGAGCTCATAAGAGAAATAAAGCCTGAAACAATAATAATAACAGGATTGATGCCTGTTGCAGGAACGCCCATGGCGCATATCAAGCCAGAACCCTCTGATTTTGAAAAGGTCATAAAGAGGGCTATTGAGATATTCCCGGACATCCCCATAGTGCTCGGGTGCGCCCATTCAAGCGGAAAGGACAGGGAAGAGATTGAAAAGATAGCGCTCAAGAGTGGAGTGAGCGGTATAGCGGCTCCGACTATGAGGATCACTGGATTTGCACAGGAGAATGGATACGAGATACATTATTATGGCACATGCTGCGGACTTATTCCGAGTGAAAAGACGAGAATCCTTATATCATAAGAGCGAATAAGCCCATATGAAAATCAGTTTCTCATCCCTCGCTCTCGTAAACAACCCTTTTGACTGGACTTATGATCTTGAGGAGCTTGGTTTCACAGGCTGGGAGGTCGTAAGTGAAGGCAAACAGCAGTTGAACGACGAGACCCTATCAAAACTAAAAAACGTTATTGAGACGACAAACCTTGTCCTAACGCTTCATCTCCCGTTCTCAGATCTTAATCTTGCCAGCCTGAATCACCCCATCTGGAAAGAGACAGTCAGGCAAATGAGCAGATGCCTTGAGAGGGCATCTGAGTTTGTTGAGCTTGCTGTCGTTCATCCGGGGCATTTATCACCCCTTGGCACCCAGATTCCCGAGATGGCATGGCGGCAGAATATCGAAGGTTTGCAGATAATATGTGATACTGCCGATGACCACAGTATCAAAGTCGGGGTTGAGAATATGGTGAACATGCCGTTTATTCTTGGTAAACAGCCAGGCGAAATCTCAGGGATTATCGAGTCCCTGGAGCGGGAGAACGCAGGAATGACGCTTGATATAGGGCATGCCAACACAAACGGGATGGTTGATCAATTCCTGGAAGATCTGAGCAAGGTCATCCACATACACCTTCATGATAATAAGGGGAGAAGCGATGAGCATCTTGAACTTGGCAAGGGTAACATAGACTGGAGAAAAGTCATCGGGAGACTGAGAGGATATAGAGGGAGAGTCGTGATTGAGGCAAGGACTGTCAGGGAGGGGACGGCAAGCTTAAAATACCTTGATAATATTGTTTAATACATAGCCGCTCTCCATACAGAAATGGGGGAAGGAAAGATGAAGATAGCAAAAGATACATTATTATTTATAATCGGGGTAAGCAAATCCTCCGCACCTCTTGAGTTTGCGGGTATGCTTACGGCCAGAGGTGATATTATAACCGAGGTGGTAGTCGTCCCTGGCACAGAATCAAGTGATGAGAGCGCTGTGATGAAGTTATTTATGCTTCCCAATATACCCACAATCGGAACAGTGCACAGCCATCCCACATCTAACCGAAACCCTTCAAGGGATGATCTTGAGCTCTTTAGACGAAAAGGCAGGTATCATATTATCGTGGGTGCGCCTTATGATATGTATAGCTGGACATGCTATAACAATAAAGGGGAGACAATCAATCTAGAAGTAGTTGATTATGAGTTCAAAGAAGAAGATGAAAACTGGTAATTATTTTTTCTTGCGGGTTTCAATCTCCTTCTTAAGCCAGGATCCAGCATCATTCCCGTGAATGAGAGTTTTAAGATCATCCTTTAGATTATTTGGCTTAACTTTGATTAACCAGCCCTCTCCATAAGAATCTTCTGAAAGTATGCCCAGATTATCCTCAATATCCTCATTGACCTCTATAACCGTTCCGCTGACAGGCATAAGAAGTCCGCCCACCCATTTTGCAGATTCCAATGAGCCAAAGGCCTCCCCGCTCTCAAATTCATCATCTTCCATCGGAAGGTCTATGTATTCTATACTACCCGCAGCTTTTGCACCAAATGCATCCAGGCCAACAGTTACAGTCCCGTCATCCTCAATCCTTGCCCATGTGTGGTCTTTGGTATAGTACAGCTCTTCCGGAAGGTTATATCCCTCTATCTCGACCATATTTTTTCCTCACATTTATTTACTCTATAACTATGCACCAATAAATCAATCACATACATTAAAGTATATTAAGTTTTTCCGCTCAAGCAGAAAAGACCGTACATTTATTTTAATTGAAGCATATCTGGTTACGATGAAAAGGATTCTTCTGACCAATGATGATGGCGTATACTCAACAGGTATCAGGGCTGCTTATAAGAGTGTGAGCGATCTTGGAGATGTAACAGTAGTTGCACCTTCAGTACAAAAAAGCGGTGTAGGGCGCGGAATTTCAATTTTTGAACCTCTGCGCATATCACTTGCCAACATGGATGGTATAAGGGCATACGCAGTGGGAGGAACACCTACTGATGCTGTCATTCTGGGGATATTCGCGGTAATGAAAAAGATGCCAGATCTTGTCCTGTCAGGTTTCAATGTTGGAGAGAACGTAAGTACAGATACTGTTACCACAAGCGGTACCATAGGGGCTGCACTTGAGGCAGCAAGCTATGGTATCCCTGCGCTTGCTGCATCCATACAGGTTCTGGATGAGGGTGAAAAATTCGATGATCCGCGCAACTATATTTATAATTTTGATACAGGAATTAAAATTGTGAACCGGATAGCTAAAAACGTGATCAAGCACGGGCTTCCTCCTGGCGTGGATCTGCTTAATATCAATATACCAAGACATGCGACTGTAGATACAGAGATTGAGATCACAAGGCTGGCAAGAAAGATATTCGTAACAGATGTTGAAGAGCGCCATGATCCAAGAGGCAGGCCTTATTACTGGATAAGCGGGGAACTGATACGGGATGCAGAGGATGGCACTGATGTCAGGGCCATCATGAAAAAAGGACACATATCAATCACGCCGCTCTCGCTTGATTCGACTGCTCGGATTGACTTTAAGGAAATCCATGCTCTATTATGAGGAGTAATAGAATAATTTAATAGCTCCAAGATGCATAACAAACCTGAGAGAATATGATCTTAAACTTTCAACTTACTACTGTGGAATCCAAGGTATATTCCACTTCTGAAGATATCAGAAAATATAAGAATATTAATATAAATTATGATATCAATCTTAAAAATCCCTCTGTAGTGGAACAGGGCACTCCTTTTGGAGAAAAAACTGTACTCAGGGTGGAGTATTCCTTCGCGATCAACTACCTCAGCCCGAATATCGGCCATATAAGGTTCGAGGGATTATCGGATTACTACAGTGAAGAGAACCTGAGGGAATTGAAGGAAAAGTGGGAGGATGGAAAAGCACCAGGCGACATCCAGAATGAGATAGCAAATAACATGGTAGCAAATCTGGCACCTCTGGCCTTATTGATCTCAAAAGCACTCGGGCTTCCCCCATCTATGCCGGTTCCTGTGATCAATTTCCAGCATATGCAGAAGAAAAAAGAAGAGCCGACCTATTACCACGGTTGACCCGGATAGCACTCATGTTATTAAATGAATCCGAACCAAGAGGATGAGAGGTAAATTATGTCAAAGCTTAAAAAGCGAGATATGGAGAGAAAAGGCGAGAAAAAGCAGAAAATATTGGAAAACAAGTTAATAGAGGAGAATCTTGAGGATTTAACAAAAGCCAGGGTAGAGTTAGAAGAGCTGCCTGGAGAGTAGAGGAAGAATAGAGGTGAAGATAAAAGTAAAAATCCTATCCGGCGGAATTAAAGAGCAGATAATGGAAATCTCAGGAGACTCAACATACGAGGAACTACTTGAGCTACTCCGCATCAATCCTGAGGTGGTAGTCGTATTACATGATGGTGATCCTGTTCCCCTCGATGAGAAAATAACCCCCGGTGATATAGAGATACTGAGGGTTGTGACAGGGGGAAATAGATATCTTTAAGTGCTTATAATGACCCGGAGTAGATGGAGACGGTAATCCCCGCAAGAGGGTGCCATTGATTTAAATGAACAAAAAATCTGAGATTAATCAAAAAAGGCCCGCACTGATAAACGAGGCAAAAAAAGTATTCGATGAGCTTGAGTCCTGGGTGATTGAAGAATACTTCGTACCATACCAGGCTTCTTAATTCTTAATTTTCTCTGTGGAGAGAAGCATGGAAGTAATGGGAGTTTGCAGTATCTGCGGGCGTTCAGGGAAGCTGTATACATGCAAGCTGTGCGGAAGACTTGTGTGTTCTCGATGTCTTACCAGTGAGGGTGTATGCATCCATTGCTCACGTGGCAGATACTATTCAGCCCCCAGAACATAGAAATATTGTGAAGATATAGAGTCGCTAATAGATTTTAGAAGAAGTTGTTTTGCTCTCTCAACATTTGCAACAACGCCGAATACACCAAGAGGTATTGATGTACTGGCATGGAAAGGACCGCCTGTTACTTCACCCCATTCTCCGAATGCTTTTCTAAGTACGTTCTTCATATTAAGTTCCAGGTTCTTGGATTCAGCGTAGATATGAATACCTGTCGTATTGACAGCTAACACAAGAGCAGTTGAAATCCCCTCAATATCCAGCATGTATTTACAGACTTTGGGAATGGTGCCAGAGTCCTTCACATAACCAACTGTAGTAAATAGAGAGGCTCCTTTTATTGTCTTATTGTTGATTGCTCTTGACAGGTCTTCAAAGGTCTCAAGTCTGGCAGAAGGATGCTCAAGGCTGCCCAGCAGCTCCATATCCACATATCTATGAATAAACCAGTAGGATTCAAGATCAGGCAGTGTGAGGTTTGTTATAAGGGTCCTGGTCTTGTCCCTGATCGCAAAAAAAAGAAGAGTTGCCAGCTTTTTGTCGATTGCCACACCGAGTTTCTTTAGATATTCTATAATTATGCTTGATGTGGTTCCTGTCGTCCTGATATCCTGATAAGCGCAGCGTATCCCCTCTTTATTGCCAAGGGTATGTCCTATCACTATCGTAGGATTGAGTTTTTCTTCTATAAGCTCAGTGGGTAGCAGATCAACGAGGGCTATCCCGTTCGGGGATTGAGAGAGTGCCGGTATATTTATTATATCATCACCGAGAACATTGGTAATGGTTTTGTTCTGTATCGTCCCTGTGTAGTATATACTGGCATCCATATTGTAATGCTCTGCGATTCGCTTAAGTGCAAGTGAGCTTGCAAGTGAATCCGAATCCGGGTTTTTTCTGGTGTAGATTGTGAGCCTCTTGCCAGGCTGAGACAACAGTTTTTTAAAAGATCGTCGCTTCCAGAAATTAAAGCTCTTAAACATTTATTGCCTATATTGATATTCTTCTGTATATATGTTCTGTAGTTTATGCTTATTGTTGACCCTTATCTTTTCTATCCTGATTATCCGCAGTTTTTTCCTTTCTCAATATCCATGCCTTTTTCCTGTAGTAACCCAGCGGGTGTGAGACCCGATCGCACAGTGGCTCCCTGCCAGAGCAATTCCCATAGGTTATCATAGTAGAACAGGAAGGCGATCTATAGGTTGTTCCGGTTGAGCCGTGGATATGCATTACCTGATACCTTGTGCGCTCCTCATCAAAATCAGGCGAGACCCTGAACAGCTCAATGATCCCTTCCACACCCATCCCGATATTAAGAAGAAATGATGTAAGTGCGAAACGCATCGGGTGCGAGAGATTTACCCCTGCCTGGGTGTTTGAGATAGCATGGACGATGCAGGGAGGAAAACAATCAGGCATTATCTCACGGAATTCTTCTGTGCTGAACTCAGATCTACGTGCATTCAAACTATCGCGCACTTCCACAATATACCTGTTAAGAGATGCGCATATCTCACCTGGCACTTCAAGAGGCAGGCTTGATTCGATCCTTTTTCTGATAGCCTCCTGGACGATAATACGGAATTCTTCTTTTGTTAGATACACCCAGCCACGGTTCATTTTTCTGTTTACAAGCTTCCATTTAGGATCACGTACTGCAAAGCGTATATAATCTGTAAAATGTATGATAAAAGAGCGCTCATCAATCACACAGGAGATACCAAGATCATCAGCAAGTTCCTTTAGGGAATCATGTGTAAGGTTTTTTGCCATACTGTATGCAGCCTCTGCTTCAGCAAGGGCATATATACGTATAAGATAGCCATCATTGATGCACGAGACAAGTATCCTGGCAACGGGGTACGACAGCAGTTCCTTCTCAGCACCGATCCTATCAGAAAATTCATATCTGCGAATTCCCTCTCCGAGAGCTTGAAGAACGCGCTCCTTTCCTCTGTCTCTTACCTGTTCGAATACCCTATCATAAAAAAGTTCGTCAAGTCCAAAATCAAGGGACTCCACATATTTTAAAGCGCCAGAAACAAATGGAAAGCGAGCAAAATCGAAAACATCCATGCCTATTCTGATTCGACCCTTGGAGCCAGCATATAACTGACCTCACCATGGCCCTGCGCTATCTTGAACCTGGCTTTTAGAGGGTAATCCTTTCCAAGATCGATTGTGACCTCCTCAGCTTTTCCTGCTATTTTAGCGATATCCACAAGGTAATCAAGCGAGAATAATGATTTTGCTTCCCCTGCCTGAAGATCTATCAACTGGTCTTTTGTCATCTCAAGTCGAACTTTATCAGTATCGCCCTCTGCCTCCATAAAGAAGATATCTCCTTTTACCCCCATGGACATATAATCGCTTACCTTTTCAGCAGCTTTTACTGCTCGTCTTAGATCCTCTCCTCTGATAACGATATGTGCAGGCAGATCAAGAGCAGGGATTTTTGGTTCTTTTCTAATAGAAGAAGGATCAAGCAGGGACATTGTATAAGAGAGTCCGCGCATCCGAACAATGAGTTTATGGGCAGTCTCATCAAGATCAAGTTCGATACTATCGTTCTTATCAGCCATTTCCATTATACTGTTCAACTTTGTAAGATCGATCCCCAGTTCTCCTTCTGTCGCCTCATATGAATCGAAAGCATCTTTTGCAAGATCAAGACTCACCATAGCGACATTAGCGGGATCGACAGCTCTAACAGTTATACCGTCTGTGGTAAGTTTGAACCTGGCCTCATCTACCAGTGTAGATATTGATTCAATTGCATCTTTTAGTTTCTCTGCGCCAATTACTGCCTTAAACATTTTCAGCCTCGAGTATATATTATAATCCATGATATTAATAATTTATCTTATCGGGTCAGGGGATAGGAAGTACCACTGGATTCACCGCTTATGTGCTCTGTTATACGGAAAGTATATTAAACACACTTGCGTTTAAGTATATGCTTCTTTCTCAAGGAACAGGTGATTGAGGTTGCATCTGAGATAGCGGTGCGGGAAGTTAAAATTAAAGAAAGGTAATAAAATGGAAACAACTGCTACAAATACAAATGTAGAGGACTTAACAGAAGATTCAAAAAATGTTAATGCTACTCTTAAAGTGGTCGAGATTGGAGAGACAAAGGAAATAAAATCAAGATTTGGAGAAAAACATGTATGCGAGGTGAAAGTTGCTGATCGCACAGGATCTGTCTTACTTTCCTTATGGGATGACCAGATCGGGAAAATAGCAGTAGGGGATGTAATATCAATCCAGAATGGTTATATTTCAGTTGTCAGAAACTCAATGAGATTAAACATAGGAAAATACGGAAAGATACTATTATCTGAAGAGACGCTTGATGAAGTTAATACCGAAAATAACATCTCAGATAAGCATGTTGAACAGCCCGAGCGACCCAGGCGCAGCGGCGGATTCAGAAGTGGCGGAGGGTATGGCGGCGGTCAGCGCAGTAGTGGGTATGGCAGTGGTGGGTATGGCGGTGGAGGCGGCGGTGGCCGTGGCGGATACGGCGGAGGCGGCCGCGGAGGCTCGCGAGGAGATAAAAGAGGCGGTAGGGGGAGAAGGTAACCTACCTTCTATTTTCTTTTTTATTAATATTTTTATAGTTGGGGGTATTATATAGTAATTTGATGAGCAAGCGTATTCCTGATATATTTCTCAACACCACAAATAGAGGATTTCGAGTTCTTCTTGCTATCGAGAACAAGATGAGGTTCTATGAATGGGTACCGATAGAAGAGATTGCTAGTTTTACAGATTATGATATAAAAGAGATCGAATTTATCCTCTCTAATCTGGCAAAAAATAAGCTCATACACAGGAACATCGGGGCTTATGAAGGATACAGAATATATTTTGAAGCCTACGATCTGCTGGCTCTTAATGCGTTAGTGAAACGCGGCTCCATTAATGCGATAGGGGATATTATCGGAGTAGGGAAGGAATCGCGGGTCTATGAGGTTACAGGCGGTATCATTGATAGGCATGCTATTATAAAATTCCACAGGGAAGGAATGACGAGTTTCAAACATATCAGAATGAAAAGAGAATATATCGAGGAGCGAAAGCATCTCTCATGGCTGTATATAGCGCGGCTTGCTGCAAAAAGAGAATATGATGCCCTAAAAAAACTTTACCCCGCGGTCAGTGTTCCTGAGCCTATTGACCACAACAGGCATGCGGTCGTAATGTCTTTTGTAAGAGGGCAGGAGCTTGCCCATACCAGGATAGATGAACCGGGCTGGTATCTGGATGAGATATTGGGCCAGATAAAAAAGGCATATCGACTCGGGATAATCCATGCAGATCTAAGCGAGTTTAATGTATTCATCAATCCTGAAGGATGCGAGATTATAGATTGGCCACAGTGCGTTACCCCGGAGCATGAAAACGCAAAGGAATTACTTTACAGAGATGTTGAGAATATTTTAAGTTTTTTTAAGAGAAAATACAGGATAAAAAGAGATATTCAGGAAGTAATAAACAATATAATATAACGTATGCATGAAAAAACAATCTTTGGTATAGATATCGCAAAAGGGTCTGTGCGATCAAAAGAGAGGCCAGGATATGCGATTGCAATACTGAGAAACGGCCAGGTTGAGCATCACAGGATGATAAGCCTGCATAAGTTCCTGCGTATGGCATGGAAAGAAAAACCCAGGTTTATAGCTGTTGATAATATCTACGAGCTGGCATCTGATAAACATGATCTGGTCTCTTTTCTCCAGAAATTGCCGCATAACACGAAACTCGTTCAGGTAACAGGGGGCAAGGTTCTGGAGCCGCTTGTAAAACTCGCAAAACAGCATGGGCTCTCCTTTGACAGGTTCGATCCAGGTGCCGAGGCTCTGGCCTGTGCACAGCTTGCGGAAATGGGTGTAGGCCATGAGGTCCTTGCATTCGAGGATAAAACAATAATTAAGGTAAGTAGAGCCAGATCGCCTGGAAAGGGAGGATGGAGCCAGAACAGATACAGACGTAAGGTGCATGGCCATGTCAGGCAGAAAGCAAGGGAAATAGAGGATTATCTGAATGATCAATCCAGGCTCAAGGGATTCACATATACGCAAAATGTGATAGAGAGGTTTGGAGGGTATTCAAGATCTGAGTTCTTTGTTGATGCGCCGCGCAGCATGTTTCATATCAGCCCGGGTAAATACGGTGATGTGCAGGTGAGTGTTAAAAATATAGAACGTGATGCTCTGGCTTTTAGGCCTCTTAAGATAAAGAAAAGAGACCATATTATCGTGGGAATCGACCCTGGCACGACCACAGCAATAGCAGTACTGACCCTCGATGGCGAGCTCAGGATGCTTCACAGTTCAAGGACGATATCTGTTCCAGATGTTATAGAAATGATTGCAGAGGAAGGAAGGCCCCTTATTATTGCAAGCGATGTGTTCCCGATCCCGAATACGGTTGAGAAGATCCGACGTGCGTTTAATGCAGTACTTGGCTCACCTGATGATATTATCACCACAGAGGATAAGATCGAATTTGCAAAACCATATGGTTATTCAAATAACCATGAACGTGATGCCATAGCTGCTGCTGTATCAGTGTATCGTAAGAACAAGAATAAGTTCGAACAGATAAAGAAAAAGATACCGCATGGAGTGGATGCTGATGAGGCGATTGCACAGGTTGTAAGAGGAAGGTCTGTAGATGCTGTAATATCAGCGCTGACCAAAAAAGAGATTAAAGAACCTGAGATCGAAGCAGTTAGGGAAAAAACAGATGATGAGGCTCTTCATTTGAGGGAATTGCTCAGAAGATATGGGGAAAATATAGAGGAGATGAAGAACTACCAGGATGAGCTGAAAAATGAACTTGGTTTAAAGGAGAATAAGATCAGGGAACTTGAAGAACGTATCAGCAGACAGAGAAATCAGGTCTATAAACAGCTTAAAAAAGAGAAAGAAATAGGTATTCGCGATAAGGAGATTGCGCGCTTGCGCAGCAAGGTTTCAGAGAATAATAAACGGATCTCATCCTTGAATGAGAGGATAAATAAGCTCAAGACAGTCAGGCGGCTTGAGATAAGCGGCAGGGTTCTCCCTGTAAAAATAGTCCAGGCTTTTACAAAAGACAGTATCCTCAGGACATGTGAACAGTTCGGGATAAAAAAAGATGATATTGTACTCCTCAGGGATGCAAGCGGAGGAGGGAGTACTACTGCCAGGATGCTCTCAAACCTGGGTGTCAGGGCTGTGATCATCTGCAATGAGATGTCCCATGCCGCAGAGGAAGAGCTGTTTAATCTCAATGTGCCTGTCCTGAAGGCAAAGGACGTAAATATCCAGTTTGATTCTACTGAAGAGCTTGCTGTAATCAATCCTGAGGATATTGAACGTGCGGTTAATGAGTGGAATAAGGAATCAGAGAAGCGAAGAGTGGCTGCCAAAGAGGAGTGGCTTGAGTCGCTTGTGGATAGATATAGAAGTGAGAGGCGGCGCGCTACGAAAGGATAAGCTCATAAGGTTTATATGGTATTAGATAAGAGAATATAACAGGAGTGCTTATTCCAGGAAAGGAGGTTAATTAATGAATGATAATACTATGGATGATAATCCTGAACCCCCAACACCAGCTCCAATGCCTCCGCCCATACCGACACCGATACCTACCCCGGGCCCCCCACCCATACCAACCCCGGCACCTACAGGCCCTACGGCACCTGCGTTCATACCAACACCTGCACCAGCTCCGACTGCCAACCTGACTTTTGTTGTAACTGATAACGTAACCAGTTTACCCATTCAGGGCGCCACTGTCTCGGTAGAGAATGTTAAAATCAATACAGACAAGGCTGGTACAGCTGTATTCACTAACGTAGCCCGCAGGTCTCATAAATATACTGTAGTTAAGGAAGGATACAAGCAGTTTTCAGGCATCGTTAATGTGACCGGTGATATAACAGTGCCAGTTAAGTTAGTGCCTGAAAAATGATTCTTTTTTGAAGCTTACGACATATTCATATATTACTACAGATAAACATAAGCGCTTTAGGTCAACTACTCAGCCCTAAAGGGCAGGAGCTTGTAACTATATGAAATGCCACAGATGCAGCAAAAGTGCTGTCATACACCAGAGGTACTCAAACGCCCACCTGTGCAGGACGCACTTTATCGAGGACGTAGAACGAAAGATAAAACGCGATATCCGTAAGTTCAAAATGGTAGAGAGGGGCGATAGGATAGCAGTCGCGCTCAGCGGAGGAAAGGACAGTACCGTTCTCCTGTATGTGCTGCATAAGGTATTTCAGGACAGGAGGGATATTGAGCTTCTGGCCATCACAATCGATGAGGGAATCCACGGATACAGGGAACACACTCTCAAACACGCAGTGGACATCACTGGTAAGCTCGGGATTCCCCATACTATAAGGTCATTTGATGAAGATTTCAGGGCCACACTTGATGATCTTACTGATAAAAAAGAATATGCTGCGTGCACGTTGTGCGGTGTGCTCAGGAAAAATCTCTTAAATAAAGCTGCAAGGGAGCTTGGTGCTGATAAACTTGCTATAGGGCACAACCTCGATGATGAGGCCCAGACCATTCTAATGAATTACCTGCGCGGAGATATGGATAGATTAAAGCGAATGCTGCCGGGCATCGCCCAGCCTGGCCTGGTAATGAGAATAAAACCGCTTAGAAGCATACCTGAGAAAGAGGTGGCACTCTATGCGTTATTAAATAACCTGCCTGTGAGTATGGATGAGTGTCCATACGCCGGGGAAGCGCTTCGGAACGAGATACGCGAGATGATCAATAACTATGAGGTAAAGCACCCCGGGACAAAATACTCATTACTTGGTGGATTTGATTCTATCTCTGAAGCACTGCGCATGCAGCCCAGTACACGGATCGTGCAGTGTAATAGATGCGGTGAACCGAGCAGTGAGGATGTATGCAAGACGTGCAGACTGCTTAACAACTAATAGCTCGAATAAAGTGTTTTGTGATAATTTGAAAATTCCCTGGCAACAGGCAGGAGCACATGGACTGTCGTTCCTTTTCCAACTTCGCTTTCAATCCAGATCTTGCCCCCAAAGGCATCCACAATGTTCTTTGCAATATACAATCCAAGACCAGCGCCTCCATACCTCCTTGCTGCAGATGCATCGACCTGATAGAAACGCATGAACAGTTTTGGTATGATCTCCTCTGGAATACCTATACCGTTATCTGATACTGTGAGATGGACGTTCTCTTCCTCATTCCATGCTTTTATTGAGATTCTTCCACCCATTGGTGTGAATTTTATTGAATTATCAAGCAGGTTGTTAACCACTTCTATAACTCTATCCCTCTCTCCCCTGATCCTGGATATCCCGTGTATGACCTTTTCAAAAGTAATCTTTTTTTTATCCATCATGCTCTTGAAATCACCGACACATACACTGACCACTTCATCCAGGTCTACAGGTTCAAAATAGAATTCGACTTTCCGGGCCTGCAGCCTGCTGATGAACAGAATGGAATCTATCAACCTGGTCAATCTATCCGTGTTCCTGAGAATAGCCTCAAGACTCCTTTTCTGTTCATTTGAGATAGCCCCCAGTTTCTCATCATATAACAGTTCTGCATATCCTCTTATCGGGATAAGCGGTGTTTTTATCTCATGGGAGACATTTGAGATGAACTCATCCTTCATCTTATCGAGTGTTTGCAGCTCCTCGTAGGCTTTTTGCAATTTTTGATAGTTCTCTCTCGATTCCTTGTATAGCCTGGCATTCTCTACAGCTATGCCTATAGCGTTCCCGATTGAGAATAATAGATCAAGATCATCCCGTGTGAATATCCGCTTTTTCCTTGTCCCGAGGGCAAGTGCGCCCACTACCTTACCTTTTGACATGAGGGGAGTCCCGATAAACGAGACAAGTTTTTCTCTTGTTACATAGGGAAGTAGAGGAGGGCTTGGGAATTGAGAGATATCCATAGCTATCGCTTTTTTCGATTGAGCTGCAATGCCGGGTATTCCTTCACCCATCTCTCTTATAATTGCTTTCTCTTTGAATTCAGGAGAAAGCCCCCTGAAGGCCTCCAGACGCAGGACATTCCCATCGAGGGAATACAGAGTACCTGCCTCCGTACCTGTCACCTCGAGTACCTTTGATAAAGCCACGTTGAATACCTCCTCAAGATCCAGTGATCTGCTCACCACATTCTCAATAGCGTAAAGGGTATCAAGCATTTTATCATGGAGTTCTAATTCACTGAATAAATATGCATTATCAATGGCTGATGTCGCCTGGTAGGCAAAGGAAGTGAGCAGGTTGATCTCCTTTTCCTCAAAATGATGAAGCTGGGTCAGATAAATCCCAAATGCTCCACGCATCTTGCTCTTCAAACTCAGTGGAAGGGCCAGAACTGAGCGAATCTCTCTTCCATCTTTTAATGTGATGCGATATTTTTCCTCCCTCAGGTCGTACACGGAATCTGCCCTCCCTTCTCTTATTACTTTGAGCAGTAGATCATTAAAGTATTCATTTTCAGTATCCAGCCCTTCAGATGCCCTGATGACTGTCCTGTCATCCTCAAGCAGCATAATGGCGCAGCCAGCCGCATCTGTGAGATTTTTTATAATATCCAGAATAACTGAGAGCATCTTATTAAGATCAAGTCCTGCGGTCAGGGCTTCCTCGGCCTTGTAAAAGGCATTCCTGATCCTCTCATCGGTCTGCTGCAGCATCTCGAAGTAGTTCTGGCATATAAGCCCGAACCTGATACTCAATTCCATAAGCAGGTTGGAGGACTTAAGCACTATATCATGTACCCTGGCTGGTGGAACGGCTCTGAGTATATCCTCCAGGGACCGTGTATGGATGCTCATTATATCTTCAATACCTATTTTTGCCTCGAAGCACTCTTTACCGAGCTTGTAGGCTTCGTACAGTGCCTCTTCCTCTCTGTGTTCAAACAGATATTTCCTTAATAATCCTGGATATGTGGATTTTACTTCTTCAAGATCCATTGTACCTGTTATTGTTATTTTAACCACTTTCTGATGATCACAGTAGTACCCTTACCCGCGCCTGATGTTATCTGAAACTCATCCATAAGCCGCTTGGTCCCTAAGAGACCAATCCCAAATCCCCCGACAGTGCTGTAGCCGCCCTTCAAAGCTAGCTCCAGATTCTCTATTCCCGGCCCCTCATCCTTGCATATTATCTCTATTCCTTTTTTATCATTCTCAATCGTCCTGATCGTGACAATCCCCCCGCCTCCATGGACAACAGTATTCCGGGCAAGCTCTGAGATCGCAGTAGTGATCCTGCACTGATCCACCACTTCAAAACCCAGTCTGACTGCTACGTTCCTGCCAAAACTTCTCACCGTGATTATATCGTAATCATCTCTTACAGAAAGTGTATCCTCACTCATAGGCCGCATCCAACCCATCTCAGTCATCCTTTTTACTCGATGTTTTTTCACCTGCATTATTTTCTAGCATCTAAATTTCTCTCATATTTCAGTATATTCAATATGTTCATAACTTAATCCTTCCTGATAAGATTTCTCAGGGGAACTTTTAAGGTATGGGTACGTTAATTCAAAATATAAGCAATATTCACAGTCGGAAAGTATGAAAATTAAAAAAGAAAAGAAACTGGATATATTACTTTGTTTCCTTTTCCAATTTCTCTGCACCTCGTTTTTCTTTGTGCTCCAGGGTATCCAGCCACCTGGGCATTCTATCCCTTAGAGCAAAACCAAGACCTACGCCGACGCCTATGGCTATAGCTATTGCAATTCCCCATGCCAGAGCGGTCGCGAATACGTAGATGATACTTGTATCAATCCTGAGCTGATCAAGAGCAAGGATGACCACTACGAAGTACAGGAATATCTTTACTGCCGCGGAAAAGACGCCGATATATGCAACGTCTGAAGCTTCTCCTGTTCTTCTCATCAAATCGCCGATGAAATCAGCCAGGATGAACCCAACAACCAGTATGGCAATACCTGCGGCGAGACTTGGGAGATACAACACCACAGATCGCATGAAGTCAGACAGCATTTCAATTCTTAAAACATCCACAGCTGCCATGATACCGATCAGATATATGAACCATCTCACTATTACATCGAACAAAAAGACTATTGAAACTCCAGATGCTTCTATTGTCTTTCCCAGGCTTGTTCTTCTCAGTGCATCATCAAGGCCTACCCTATCCAGTATGCCGCTTACTATTTTGCCCAGCGCTCTTCCCAGAAGCCATGCAATAAGCAGGATAATTATTGCAGCAACAATCCGGATTAATATGATTGCCAGATTGTTAAGAAATTCTCCGGTCAAAACGCCGTCAATTACTTGAACCATAAATAAACCTCCATCTTATCAAAGTATTTGTTATATCTTATATTTAAGTTTTGTTGCCATTATTGGTGTAGTAAAAATCATAATGATTAGAAGTACGGTTATAGAGGTCAATACGATCGCCCCTCCTGGGGCTAAGTTGAAGTAGAAGGAAATAATTAAGCCCAGTACTACCGAAAATATCGCAAATATCATTGATGATAACATTGTTCCCCGAAAGCTTCTGGAAATCTGGAGGGCTGTAGCAACAGGAACCACAAGCAGAGAAGAAACCAGAAGGATACCGACTATCTTTAGAGATACGACCACGGTTACTGCAATCAACACGGTGAGAAGAGTGTTTAATCTTTCTACCGGAATCCCACTTGCTCTTGCAGATATCTCATCAAAGGTGATATAAAAAAGTTCTTTGTAGAATATAAACACAGCCCCTAAAGTCAATATGCCCAGTCCCAGTATTATTTTTAGATCTGTTTCATCTACAGTCAGGATGCTTCCAAATAAATAACTGAACAGATCGACGTTAACACCCCTTCCAAGGCTTAAGAGAACTGCAGCTACTGCCAGTCCTGCAGAAAAGAATATAGCTATTGCCAGGTCCCCATAGATTCTTGCTCTCTTGAGGCTGTTGATGCCAAGAGCACTCAGTACTGAGAATATCAGGGCTGATATGACTGGATAAACTCCTAAAAACAGACCGAGCGCTATACCTCCCAGGGCAATGTGAGCCAGCCCATCGCCAATCATCGAAAGTCTTTTTAATACTATAAAAGTACCTATTACTGAACATATGATCGCGATCATAATGCCTGCAGCCAGTGCCCGCTGCATAAAACCATATTGGAAAACCTCCAGCATACTATTCTCCATGCAGGTGATGCACGAATTTCATTCCCCCTCCATGAGCCCCGGCAAAAAGCTCTTCAGGATGGCATGCCGGGAACATCCTCCTGTTGATGCAGGCAAGCTTTCCGACACGGGAGGTTATATTACTGATATCGTGGGTTGCAAGTACCAGTGTAATTTTTCTCTCTTTGTTTAATATCTCTAAAAAATCATAGAATTCTCTTTGCATAACGATATCAATGCCAACTGTGGGCTCATCCAGAATCAGTAACTCGGACTGACTCGCCAGCGCCCTTGCTATGAATATACGCTGCTGTTGGCCGCCAGACAGTTCTCCCATCCTTCTATTTCTATGCTCGCTCATGTCTACTATTTCCAGGGCATCATCAATCGCCTGCATATCCTCTTCTCTTAGTTTTTTGAACAGGCCTTTTTTTGAGAACCTGCCCATGGATACAGCCTCAAACGCACTTATAGGGAAGTTTGCATCGAAATTCAGGGCATGCTGGGGAATATATCCAATTCTATACCAGTCCTTAAAACGATGGATATTCTCCCCAAATAACTTTACCGTACCACCGGTTGGTCTTATCAGCCCCAGTATTATTTTCAGCAGTGTGGTCTTACCTGCGCCATTTGGGCCAATGATTCCTAAAAAATCCCCCTGCTCTATTACCAGATCAATATTCTCAAGAATGCTCACATTACCACGTTCAAAATTCACGTTAGCCATCTCAATAATATTATTCATCTCAGTATTATTTCACCCGTCCTCTACGCTCAGTGCAATTTTAAGATTTTTCAGGTTCTTCCGCATCAGGGTAAAGTAATTTTCCCCCTGTCCTATTTGTGCATCTGAAAGCCCTTCTATCGGATCAAGCATGAGTGTTTGCGCTCCAGCTTCTCTTGCAATCGTTTGAGCCAGTTTCGGGCTTACTAAATTTTCAAAGAAGATATATTTCACCTCATACTCTCTTGCAAGTCCCACAATCTCTGCAATTTTTGCAGGGCCGGGCTCCATATCGGGAGACATTCCTGAGATCGCTATCTGCTCTAAACCATACCTTCTGGCAAAATAGCTAAATGCATCATGGGAAGCTATGAACACCCTCTTTCTGGCAGGAGCCAATCCCTCTGATATCTCCTCATCCAGCGCATCCAGTTCCTGCTTAAGTGCCTGAGCATTAGCGCTGTAATAATCGCTATTCTGCGGATCTACCTCAATAAATGCCCTCTCTATAGCTTCTACCTGATGCTTTGCCAGAACCGGGTCAAGCCATATATGCGGGTCAGGTGACCCTCCTTCATCTATTAATTCAATCCCTTCACTTGAATCCACAATGATAAGATCCTGGGATTGAATCTTTTTTATTATTCCATCAACCGATGGTTCAAGGCCTGCCCCATTATAAACAAATATCCGGGCAGACCCTATCTTAATGATATCCCTTGGATGGGGCTCCCAATCATGGGGCTCAACACCTGCAGGGACAAGGATTGAGACTTCCGCCTTTTCGCCCCCTATGCGCTTGGAAAATTCATAGAGCGGGTAAAAAGTAGTAATGACCTTGATTTTATCACTCGGTTCTGGCTGCTCAATGCATCCTGCAGCAAGAAACGCGATTAAGGTCAGAATGATCACTGTTTTTTTTATCATCTATTCCTCCCCGGGACAGCAACAGCACGTATCACTGCTTATATCTATACCGCAGGGACTTCTCTCTGGATGTCCGAGTTTTTTACACGTATTATCCACAACCATCTTTGGCACAAAATACTCGAATCTACCTGCAGCTTCACATGCACTGTCTATATCCATGCCGACATTGACCAGCAGACAGACTATCAGTCCGTGGCGGCGGTTTAGAAAATCAGCGTATTCTTTTCCTCTGTATGTCAGTGTACAGCCATAGTACGGTGTGTAGGTAATAAGATCGGTTTTTGATAATTCTGCTATGATCTTGGTGGCTGTAGATGGATCAACATTGAATTTGCCGGCTATTTCTGTTGTTTTAACATCTGCTCTGCTAGCAAAAAATTTTATATATTCTGCTTTTTTAGGGGATAGCTCCAGACCATCTATGTCTTTCATGCTCTTATGATTTGGAGTTACTCCAAATTATACCTTTGGGTATACATTCTAAATCCTTTTAACCCCTACCCTGCCCCCATGCTCAGCAAGGATAAACCCAAGTTCTCTCATGTAACGTGCAGCATGCCCTGCCCCATGAAGCAGGACCTCGGCAAGGTCTTCTGTCTCATCGATATCCGTGCTGAGGTTAAAGGAATCAAAGACATCATGCTTAAGTTTATTTGTGGATGCGATCTCACGATGTTTTAAGAAGCTTGCACCGTAGTAGTCCACATGGAAACCTGACGGGTCGCGGATAAACAGGGCATTGGTGCCCCCCATCCTCCCCGGCACGATCACAATATCGGCAGAAGATGAGGCTATGTCTTTGATATTCTTAACCGAGACGAGCGGAATGTCTGCCATAATAATAAGAACAGGTTCATGTATCGAATGGGATGACATCTTATGGAGGTACTCGTTTAAGGCTTCATTCAGGCCATTTTCCGTTAATACGATACTGGCTCCTCTGATCTCGATGATAGAGCTGGATAATATATCAATTACCCCAAAGCATCCAGAGCGGATCAATGCCTCTGCCACATCACTGAGCATGGCCATAGCAAAGTCCTCGCGCTCTTTTTCAGAGAGCAGTGCTCCCAATCTTGATTTTGCGTTGCATTTCTTAAATGGGATAATCGCTCTCATATAGCTTCCTCTGCTCCCCCTTCACTTCCCCATTCTCCTCCTTCGCCAGCGTTGCCACACCCACGACCCTGTCTTTATCATCAACGTTCATTATTTTTACTCCCTGTGTATTCCTTCCCTGTATGCGGATGCCGCTCACAGGCACGCGGATGATAATCCCTCTTGAGGTGGTTACCATGATCTCATCATCCTCACGAACGGTCTTTATATCCACCACACTTCCGTTCCTTATATTCACATCTATGGTAATCACACCCTGTCCGCCGCGGTTCATGATACGGTATTCCTCAAATCCTGTGCGTTTTCCGAAGCCGTGCTCGGTTATGGTAAGAAGGGTCGCGTCCTCCTCGACCACGGCCATACTCACAACTTCGTCCTCGCCGACCAGCTTAACTCCCCTTACGCCATATGCACTGCGCCCCATGTCCCTTACATCGTTCTCGTTGAACCTTATTGCTTTACCGTGCTTTGTACCGATCACGATACCCCTGGTGCCATCTGTGAGCTTCACTGATACCAGTTTATCCCCCTCATCCAGTGATATGGCGATTATTCCTGTTTTCCTGGGATTTGAGAATACACTCAGGACTGTCTTCTTGACGATCCCCTTTTTTGTTACCATAAGGAGATAGTGTTCTTCGTCAAACTTGCTGATCGGGATATATGCGTTAATCTTTTCGCCCTGTTCGATCTGGAGCAGATTGATTATCGCTGTTCCACGCGCCTGTCTTCCGGCAGTAGGTACCTCATACACTTTCAGCCAGTAGACCTTACCTCTATCAGTGAAGAACAGGATATAGTCATGGGTATTCGCGATGAATAGATCGCTTACGAAATCCTCATCCTTTGTCTCCATGCCGATGACCCCTTTCCCGCCGCGGCGCTGCTGTTTATATGCATCCACAGGGATACGTTTGATATAACCGCTGTTTGTTACCGTGATAACATCCTCTTCTTTTGGAATAAGATCCTCTATCACAAGTTCTCCTGTATTCTCTATGATCTCGGTTCTCCTCTTATCAGCAAAACGTGTTTTAAGCTCTGCAAGCTCTGTTTTTACCAGTGCAAGTATCTTTATCTCACTTGCCAGAAGTTCCCGAAGCCATGCAATGGTTTTTAAAAGCTCACTGTACTCAGCATCGATCTTCTCGCGCTCAAGACCTGTCAATCGCTGAAGCCGCATATCAAGTATAGCCTTTGCCTGCTCTTCACTCAGGCTGAACTGGGCCACAAGACCGGTGCGCGCTTCATCAGGTGTTTTTGAAGCTTTTATCAATTTTATGACATTATCGATATGGTCAAGGGCGATCCGCAGGCCCTCGAGTATATGGGCACGTTTTTGCGCTTTATCAAGCTCGAACTGGCTTCTCCTTGTGATGACCTGCTTCCTGTGAGCTATGTAGTGGATTATTATATCTCTTAACGTAAGGAGCCTGGGCTGCCCATCGACCAGTGCGAGGTTGATCACACCGAAGGTAGCCTCAAGCTGTGTATGGGAATACAACTGGTTTAAGAGCACCCTTGCCTGCGCCTGCCTTGATATCTCTATAACAATACGTATCCCTTCTTTATCAGATTCGTCTCTAAGATCCGTGATACCGGCGATCTTCTTATCCCTGACAAGGCCTGCAATATCCTCTACCAGTTTTGCTTTATTTACCTGGTACGGGAGTTCTGTTATGATAATCTGTTCCTTGCTCTTTATCTCCTCGATTACGGCACGGGCACGCATCTTGATTGAGCCGCGGCCTGTGGAGTACGCATCGATTATTCCCTGGTGGCCATATATGAAACCTGCTGTCGGGAAATCCGGGCCTTTTATGATCTTCACAAGTTCATTTATTTCAATATCAGGCCTATTGATAACCATGGTTATGCCATCGATCACTTCTCCAAGGTTGTGCGGCGGCATGTTGGTCGCCATGCCCACTGCTATACCGGTCGAGCCGTTAATAAGCAGGTTCGGAAGTTTGCACGGCAGTACGGTCGGCTCTTTTAAGGAATCATCATAGTTGGGCACAAAATCAACTGTTTCTTTATCGATATCGCCAAGGGTTTCATCAGCGATCTTTGCAAGGCGGACTTCAGTATATCGCATTGCAGCCGGTGAATCTCCATCAATGCTACCAAAATTCCCCTGCCCATCGATCAGAAGATAGCGGAGTGAGAAATCCTGCGCCATCCTGACGAGTGTATCATACACTGCTATATCGCCATGAGGGTGATACTTACCTAAAGTATCCCCGACGATTCTTGCAGATTTCTTATAAGGTTTGTCATGCGTCATCCCCTGCTCGTACATCGAATAGAGAATGCGCCTGTGCACAGGTTTTAAGCCGTCCCTCACATCCGGCAGCGCGCGCCCCACAATAACGCTCATGGCATAATCGATATATGAGCGCTTCATCTCATCCTCGATATTGATCGGGCTGATTTTTTCTATTACAAGCTTTTGCTGCGGGTTTTTGGGTTCTTGATCTGGCATGGTATCAGCTCCCGAGGTGCGCCTCTGGATGGCGCACACACGTATGCTCTGCGGATATACGTGGATTTAAAAATCTGCGTTCATCTGCGTTCATCTGCGGTTTTTTATCCCCATTTTTGATTATGCTGTTATCAGAAATTAGTCTCATTTTAAAACCTCTTGGATGAAATTAAAAATTTCGTTTAATTTTCCGTCATTAAAATCTGAGCTATCTCCAAAAAATAGTCTGTATCTATCAATTTTGTTGCCTTTAACAGGAATTACATTTTGTATGGATTTTTCTATATTTGCAAATTGCCCTTTTTTAGAAGTACTTTCTTCTAATTTTGATGTATCTAATATTTGAATGAATGCTACTGAGTTATCCATGTCAATAGGTCTATTGTTCTCAGATTCATGAATATAATAAGAAGACAGAGCTGATGTAAGAAACTTTCCACATATTTTGTTTGGGATTATACCTGATTCTTCAATTTCAATAATAACTTTAATTTTTTCATTCTTTAAAATCAATAAATCAACATTGCAATATTCTGTAGAGTTTGCTTTTTCTTTTGAGCAAAATAATGGTATATTATGTGTTCCTCCACATTCAGGGCTTTTAAATATTTTACAAGTGGGAAATTGAATTATACTCGCAATTTTTTTATGCAACAGATTCCCTTTATTCTTTTTTGCCAAGTCTCTATTATCCATATATAACCCTGCCTTTTTTAAGAATGGAAGTAATAAACGCAGATGATGCATTTTTCCATCTCTCAACTTCCTGTGGTGTATAAACAAGTATATCTTTTGGAATTCTGATATCACGAAGCAATTTTCTTATCTTTATCGCCCTCTTATGCACAGGCTCTTCTGTTTGAAGAATAACTAACAAATCCAGATCGCTTTCTTTTGTCGGCATTCCGTAGGCATATGAGCCGAAAAGGATTATCTTTTCTGGATGGACTCCCTTAACGATGCGGTTTTTAATTTCCTGTATCAGTTCATTAGTTATTGGTTGCATGATTGTAATCCTCTTTTCTATTTTTCAAAGTGCCTCAGAAAAAGCCTCGTCTAAAAGTTTATTTCTATATGATAAATTCATTACTGCTTCATAAACAACTGGTTCGTGAAATTTCTTAAATCCTGATTTTTTGCCATGTTCTAATTCTACCAATATTGCCTGTTTCCAATACTTTTTTATCCGTTCAGAAAACTCAACTTTATTTTTTCTTTCAAATTCTAACCAGCGAGCGTTACGTATCTTATTAGTAAAAAAATAATCTTTATCCTCAAATACAACTCTATCTTTATCGTAGTTCTGCGAATCATATTCAAGAGGCATAATTAAACCAATATTACCATTATAGTATGGCATTAAGACATACCTTTGATTAATAGTAATTGGTATCTTTTCACTCTTAGTGATAGACATGACAAGCCTTGGGTCATCGCCTGCAAGTCCAGTAAATTCGATTAATTCTTTTGCCAAATCAAGATAATCATTTATCCAATTTCTATTCAAAGTTAATTTGATACATTCAATCAGACGTTTATGGGATTCTATATTGTTTTCTATGATGTGCTCTACTTGAATATCTGTGCTTCCGATATCTACCAGATTAGCTTTAATCGCTGAGGCTTTTGATGTAAGTGAAATTTCAGGTTTGTTTATGTCGGGTGAGGGTAAAGACAGGATTGAAGATACATACTTCTCTAAATGGAGAGGGTTTACCGATCCAGATTCATTCCACAAATCCCAGAACCATTTTTGCAATTCATCTACTTGCTCTTTTTCTTCAATAAAAACAGACATTTCCACCCGCCCTGTTATTCCTTTAACTGTGAAATTGGATGAACCAATGAAAGCCATATTATCTGTAACAATAACCTTTGCGTGAATATCTTTGTAATGATGTATATTCGAAAGATTCTTCATAATGAAATTTTTAATATCCTGTCTTGCTATTGGATTGTGAGAGATTATCCACGCTTCAACATCTGTAACAAGATACCAGGTATTAGCTAATTGGGTGATTCTATCAAAATAATCTATCCCGATATAAGGGCAAACAATGCACACATTTTTATTTTTTACTATTTCAGCTATAGCTTTATCAAAAGGAGATATGCCTCCCATCGAGCTTTCTTTGCCATGATAAATTAATTTTATGCCCATCGTATAACTCCTGTTTCTTTTCAATCATCTACAAACTGTGCATCTCTCCAGCCTCTTTTATCATGCTCTTAGCCTAATCTATTTTTTCGCTCGACATTTTATTCTCCCCCTCATACATCCAGGTTCTTAACATCCCTGGCATTCTTCTCAATAAACTCGCGCCTGGGCTCCACCTTATCGCCCATGAGTATTGTAAATATCTCATCAGCCTTGATTGCATCTTCAAGTGTGACTCTGAGCATGGTTCGCGTATCGGGGTTCATGGTGGTCTCCCACAGTTGAGTTGGATTCATCTCTCCAAGACCCTTGTAGCGCTGTAATGTAATTCCATCCCTTCCGGTCTCGGCCAGTTTCTTGTTGAGTTCTTCTTCATTGTAAACATAAAACTCAGTTTTTCCCTTCTTCACCTTGAAAAGCGGGGGCTGGGCTATGTAGATATAACCTGTATCGATGAGCTGGCGCATGTATCTGTAGAACAACGTTAGTAATAATGTTCGAATGTGGCTTCCATCAACATCGGCATCTGTCATAATTATTATACGATGATACCGCGCCTTATTGATATCAAATTCCTCACCCTCGCCGATACCAGCGCCTATGGCTGTTATAAGCGCGCGTATCTCCTCGTTCTTTAATATTTTTGTAAGTCGTGCTTTCTCCACGTTCAATATCTTGCCGCGAAGGGGAAGTATTGCCTGGAACTTGCGGTCGCGCCCTTGCTTGGCACTGTTGTGTACAAATACACCACTGGCGAGAGCAAAGTTATGAGTATGCGGAACCTCGATATCATAAACATCCATGCCTTCTTCCAGTCGTTCGATAGAGACAATGCGGTGGTTGAAATTGGCAACCGGATACAGCGGCATAAGCGAATCATCTGGAGTTAAAGATCCAGCCGGCTTGAAACTGCCATCGCGTAACATGAATGGATGATCAGGTGTACAAATAATAGTTTCACCAGTATCTAAAGTAATCTTGATAACTTCGGCATTCGCCTTAGTCATACGTGGGTTGATGATGCGCTCCAATCCGATCGTACCGTCATTACGAATAGTATAGCAAAAATGTTCTTTTCCCATCGCATGCTCTGCCACAATTTCCTTAAAACTGAGAGCACGACCATCAGCCAGAGCAACAAGCGTATCTCCAGAAAAGCAGCCACCCGCCGAATCTCCTTCCACGATGTATATCTCACTTTTCGCCGGGTCTTTCTCAGAGCAGTCAGCAAGTTTGCCAGGCAGTGAACTCACCTCAAGCGCATTTTTTCGCCGTGTGAGTTCTCGTGCTTTCCTTGCCGCTTCACGTGCTTCTGCTGCCTCAAGGGCCTTTGAGAGAATGTTTTTTGCTACAGTCGGGTTCTCCTCAAGGAACTCAGATAACCCTTCAGAGACCAGTGTCTCAACTATTCCCTTTATCTCACTGTTGCCCAGTTTTGTCTTTGTCTGACCTTCGAACTGTGGATTCACAAGCTTGACGTTGATTATAGCAGTAAGCCCCTCTCTTACATCGTCGCCTGATAGTTTATCATCGCCTTTCAGGATCGATTTTGATTTTGCATAATCGTTGGATACCTTGGTAAGTGCGGCCTTAAAGCCCGCCAGGTGCGTGCCGCCTTCATGCGTATTTATATTATTTGCGAAAGTATAGACGTTTTCAGTATAGTTATCATTATACTGCATTGCGATCTCTACTGCAGTGGTATCCTTTTGTTTCTGGAAGTATATTGGTCTCTCATGGAGGACGTTTTTGTTTTTATTCAGGAACTCAACAAAGGATACGATACCGCCTTCGTACTGGAACACCTGCTCTTTCAGAGAGAACTCGTCCTTGATTGAGATCTTTATACCCTTGTTCAGGAATGCTAACTCACGTAATCGATTAGATATAGTTTCAAAATTGAACTCAAGCGTTTCAAAAATTTCTTTATCAGGTTTGAACGTGATCGTTGTGCCCGTGCCCTGTGTATCGCCGATAAGAACTATATCGGTTATCGGTTTTCCGCGCTCGTATCTCTGCTTGTAAAGCTTACCGTCCCGTTTAACCTCAGCCTCAAGCCATTCGGATAGCGCATTCACTGCAGACACACCCACGCCGTGCAGGCCACCTGAGACCTTATATGCGTTATTGTCGAACTTGCCGCCTGCGTGGAGCATGGTCATTACAACCTCAAGTGCGGACCTATTGTATTTCGGTATGATGTCTACAGGGATGCCGCGCCCGTTATCCACAATTCTAATGCTGTTATCCGCCCTGAGATGGATCTCGATACTCATGCAATAACCGGCAAGTGCTTCATCTATACTGTTATCCACCACTTCATATACCAGATGGTGAAGACCTCTTGAATCCGTGCTGCCGATGTACATGCTGGGGCGCTTGCGTACAGCCTCAAGCCCTTCAAGTACCTGGATCTGTTTCGCGCCGTATTCTCTATTTGTTTCCTCCATATCGATTCCCTTTATCCATATTATTGATTAAACCAGATGATAGATCTAAAACAATTTATATTATTCATTTCGTTTTATGGTTCCTTTGATTTAAAAACGGATCGGGTACCTTCAACCTATCAGATCTTTTTAGTTTAATTATCCTCAAGGCATATATAACTTATTGCTTCAACGCATCTCGGTTCTACTTTTTATTAATCTTTTTTAATAGATTGCATTTGTACAAAAAAAATCAACAGCAGCAGCAGGGTTAATTGAGGGAATAAGTTAAACGATGCTATAGTACTGAGGTACTGATGCATGAGAAAGGTATATACAATTTTATAATAAATATGACGTCCTTGATGCAACAGGATAATATAGAAGAGATTAAAAAAAAGGCTGAGAAATTTGAATCTGAGTACATTAAGTTAAAACAGGAATTCAAAGGCTATATCGAGTCGAGCCGAAAAAATGAAGAGATTAAAAGGCAGGAAATGAAAACGGATTTAGCCAAGAGATTGCTTGCTGTTGCAGATTCTTTGAGCCGTATATCCGAGTCGAGCAGCAGTGTTTCCTGTGATATAGTGAGAGATTGTTCAGAGAATATTAAAAAAAATATCGATATGGTCTACAGTCAACTGCTCTCTGCAGCCGGTCTTGCCCCGATCGATCCTGCAGTAGGTGATAGGTTCGATGAACAGATGCATATGGCTATAGGACTGGAATACAGCACTGCTTATCCTGAGAATTCGGTTTTCCGCGTAATACGAAAAGGATACCGCGCCGGAGATAATGTGGTCAGGCCATCTGAAGTGATTGTTTCAAAAAGTCCTGTTGAAGTTAAGGTCACCATACCCGGCTTATGGGATCGCTTCCTTATATGGATTAATCCCCCCAAGTACAGGTTTGCAGAGATCAGTCAAAAGATAGATGAGCTTGAACGCTTACAGATAGAAAAACTTGAAAAACTCGCTCAGGATATAGATTCCCTGAAAAATATACTAATTGAACTTGAAGAAAAGATAGAATTAAAAGAACGCACACCATTACAACATGATGCACTCAGTGATGCTGAGCAGCACCAGGGAGACGAAGCATTAGAAGATAATAAAGATTATTAAGATATAAAAGATAAAGAGTAAATAATGAACAGAGATATACTTGGAATAGATTTCGGGACCACGAACTCAAAGATGGCATATATGCTGCTGGATGAGCCGGTAATAATCGAGAACAGTGAAGTAAAGAAGATTACACCATCGGTAGTTTATTTCAAAGGCGAGGATGATGTGATCGTCAGAATGTGTCAAAACTTAATTTAGAGATCAACCTCAAAACCTCAAACTCAACCA
>DYGR01000074.1 GCA_020724545.1 Candidatus Methanoperedens nitratireducens | reverse complement strand
TGCTGGGTGGGATCGAGGCAAGCCTCAGGCGGTTTGCCCATTATGACTACTGGTCAGATTCTGTGCGCCGATCCATTCTCGCTGATGCGCCTGCGGATATGCTGGTGTTCGGGATGGGGGAGAGGCAGGTGATCGAGATCGCCAATCGACTCTCGCTCCTGTTAAGTTCTCGGTCATAAGCCACCGCGGGTGCTTTGCTTCCTGCTCTTTCTGCGCTCTGACGCACCACCAGGGAAGGATAGTGCAGAGCCGCAGCATAGAAATCATGTGAAACGGAAGGCGAGGATAATGGAAGGAAGCAATACAAGAGTTGAAAGACAAGGAGCTGGACTCCTTCTTGTTTCAGCTCAACTCATTTTGTGCTGCGCAGGCTTATACCATTTGTTAAAAGGATGGAAAAGCTCTAAGAGCCCTGTAAATCTCTCTGATATACGATTATTTATACCTGCTTGAAATGATTTCAAAAGTTGCCTATGTAAGAGTAATATCAAGACAACCTGTATACTGTCAAATGCGACACAATAATATTAATAAACTATTTATATATTTGTTTACCATCTTGAAATAATGGTTACAAAAACCCCATGGCTTTATCGATCGGATACCCCTCAGCATCATTAGTAAAACGACGTGCTGAGATGGGGGTATAAAGAAATTTTAAATGCTCCGATCGGGATTTGAACCCGAGTCTCTGGCTATCTTTATTTCAGCGCCTTCGCACGCTTAAAACTTGAAAGGCCAGAATGATTGGCCTGCTACACTATCGGAGCGCAGTAGGCTTAATAATACAGTGCTGTATTTAATGGTTTGGGAATAAATAACTTTTTCCCATCAATTCTAATCCGGGATCAGCCCATGCCCGGTGAAGATCTCACGCGCCTCCTCAAGCGTCAGGTCATCAGGCGGTATGATTATATCGCTTGGCTCAATAATCTCATCTGCCACCTTTTTCCCGTTCCTGCGCACACACTCTGTAAGTTTCATGAACTCGGTTTTGAAGGTTTTTTCATCCCCTTTTGTTACGATTTCCACGATATTATTATCGATTCGATTCATCTCATCCAGATACTTGCTATCAAGCTCGTACTGCCCTTCTCCCATAAGCCTTACGATCATTTTCCCATCTCCTTCTTCATTGCCTCAAGCTGCGCATCTACCTCGCTCTTTGATTTTATCTTTGCAAGTTCCCGCTCGATATCATCCTTTGTTCCCCCTGTCACATCCTCAAGCGTGCCTGCCTCAACAAGCTCATCCAGAGCCGAAGCACGCGCTTTCATATCCTCTGTCTTATCATGTGCTCGCTGAACAGCCAGCCCTACATCGCTCATCTCCTCGCTGATGCCGCTTACCGACTCTGTGATCTTTACCTGGGCCTCAGCCGCACTGTACTGGGCTTTGATCGTCTCCTTGGTGGAGCGGAATGATTCTACCTTGGTGGAGAGACGCCTCTCTGTTGCCACCAGTTTTTCCTGCTGTTTAGCAACATCGGCTATCTGCTGGTTCAGGCTCTCGATCTCTGCCTGTGTTGTGCTTCTCCGCTCAAGCGCAATCCTTGCCAGATCTTCCCTTTCGGCTTTAACAGCCTCTCGCGCCTGCCCATCCAGTCTCTCTACATTCTGTTCAAGCTTTACCTTCTGCAGCTCAAGACGCTTCTTGGCCGTCGTTACATCGGCCACGCCGCGCTTTACGTTCTGCAGCAGCTCAATCTGCTTCTCATAAGAATAATCAAGAGTCTCCCTTGGGTCTTCAAATCTATTTAGAATCTTGTTTATCTTGGCTTTTACTACAGTGCTCATTCTGTCAATTAGCCCCATGAATTTTACCTCCTTAATTCTAATTATCTTTAATTGCTAAATACCTTCTCTAGGGAGAAAGTATAATAATCAATGGAATAATCCTGATAGATACAATGGTGAAGGACTCAGTTGGCGTTATATTCGGAAAAACCGAATCTTTAAGTTTCATATTTGCTGTCTCTGACAGTACAGCTATCAAAAAATCAGATTATCTTAAGATCTGGCACGAATCAGACGGCTGGACTCTTGCACAGGTATCCTCTATTACCCGCTCAAGTGAAGATTTCTCTATAGAAAAAGCTGTCGATGTTGCTGAAGGCTCATCCAAAGTCGGTGACATGAACGAGCAGATTATTGCGCAAGCTACTGTGATAGGTTCAAGGAATAAGGAAGGGATCCTGCGCGTGCCTAAATCCCCTTTCAGTCCTGGAGATAAGGTCTTTAAAGCAGATGATCTGCTAACAAAACAGACCCTTGGCCTGATGCGCGGGGATATCTATATCGGCCTGCTTGAAGGCCAGAGCATTAGAGTTAATCTCGATGCTAATAATCTTGTCCAGAAGCACTGCAGCATACTTGCCAAGACAGGTGCGGGGAAATCCTATACGAGCGGGGTGATCCTGGAAGAACTCCTCGATAAGAGTGTTCCGCTTCTGATCATCGACCCGCACGGCGAATACGGGACATTGAAATTTCCCAATGAAGAAAAACCCGCATCTTTTGAGCGGTATGGAATAGCGCCAAAGGATTATGCTACCCAGGTAACAGTATATACACCTGCCAGTATGGTGCTCAACCCGGGGGCAGATGAACTCTTCCGGTTAAACGGAGTAAACCTCGGAATAAAGGATTTTATGCAATTCTTTTCTGATGAGCACTCACAGAACCAGACAGGCATTCTGTTCGAGGCTATCTCAAAGCTCAAGACTGAGAAACAGACCTATAACATTGATGATATTATCTCTGAGGTTGGACAGAATAAGAGCAAAGCCAAATGGAATGTTATCAACAGGCTTGAGGCATTACGGGAGACGGGGATATTATCTGATAAAGCCACGACTGTTAATGATCTTATCCAGGAGGGCAGGGCATCGATAATTGATATGAAGGGTGTAAATCCAGATCTTCAGTCAATGATAGTCGCAAAGTTATGCAGTGATCTTTTTGAGGCACGAAAACTCAATACAGTGCCCCCGTGCATGCTGGTGCTTGAGGAGGCGCATAACTTCTGTCCTGAAAAAGGGTTTGGAGGGACAGTGAGTACGGATATCCTGCGCACGATCGCCTCAGAAGGCAGGAAATTCGGTCTTGGACTTATGGTTGTCTCACAGCGCCCGGCCCGTGTGGATAAGAATATCCTCTCACAGTGCAATACCCAGATAATAATGAAGGTGACAAACCCCAATGACCTGAAGGCCATCAGCAAAGGACTTGAGGGAATCAGCTCTGGAGTAGAGGAGGATATTAAGAGCCTGTCTCCTGGCGTGGCGATGATTGTCAGCAATTATATCGAACGACCCGTGCTTGTGGATGTCAGGATCCGAAAGAGTAAGCATGGAGGGGCAAGTGTACCGGTTGTCAAAGTGCCTATCACCGATATCAAAACACCTGCCATAGAGAAGATAGAAAAGCTTCTATCAGGGCAGAGCAAGGAACAAACTGCCATATCCATATCATCGCGTTCTATTTTGAGAAAAATCCTGCCTGTCCAGGGCACAGAACAAGCCGGGGAACATACAGATCAAACCAGAAAACATATAGAACAAACAAAGGAACATATCACAGAATATCAAGATGAGCAAACTGAAAATGAGAAACCGGTGCAAAAGAAACAGAGAACAAAACATGAGGTGAGCCTTTATACTAAGATGTTCGGTTCGAGGAAGAAATGACGACGTTAATGGAAATGGCGCATGATGGATTAGTTACAGAGGAGATGAGGTGCGTAGCAGCAAAAGAGGGGATCGATGTTGAGCAGGTCAGAAAGCTCCTTGCAAGGGGATATATTGTGATTCCAAAGAGTGTTAACAGCAGTTCTGAACCCACAGGTATAGGCAAATTAATGCGCACCAAGATTAACGCCAACATAGGTACCTCAAGGGATTACATTGATGTATGTGCTGAGGTTGAAAAGGCTAAAACTGCACAGAAATACGGTGCAGATACAATCATGGATCTCTCCACAGGGGGCGACCTTGACCTGGTACGCAGACGGATCATCGATGCTGTGAGTGTACCTGTGGGCTCTGTTCCCATCTATCAGGCAGCAAACCGCGGTATAGAGAACATGACATCTGATGATATGTTCAATACTATAAGGAAACATGCAGAGGATGGTATTGATTTTGTCACCGTACATGCAGGTGTGACCCGGAGTTCTTTTGAGCGTCTCAAGAACAGCAATAGAATACTTGATGTCGTGAGCAGGGGAGGCGCATTTACAATATCATGGATGAGGCACAATGATAAGGAGAATCCCTTTTATTCAGAGTATGATTACCTGCTTGAGATTGCAAGGGAGTATGAACTCACCCTGAGCCTTGGTGACGGCATGCGCCCGGGGTGTATCAATGATGCTTCAGACAGGGCAAAATTCGAGGAGTTTATCATCCTTGGCGAACTTGTGAAAAGAGCAAGGGCAGCAGGAGTCCAGACATTAGTTGAGGGACCGGGGCATGTTCCTATCGATGAGATTGGATTGTCTGTAACGGCAATGAAGCATCTCACAGATGATGCGCCAGTGTACCTCCTTGGCCCTCTTGTTACTGATATCGCACCTGGCTATGACCATATCACAGCAGCGATGGGCGGCGCAGTGGCAGGTATGTACGGCGCTGACTTCCTGTGCATGACAACACCATCTGAGCATCTTGCTCTTCCTGATATTGAGGATATCAGAGAGGGTGCAGTAGTTACACGGATAGCAGCCCATGCCGCTGACCTGACAAAGGAAGGTGTTCGAGAGAGGGCGCGTGCCGCTGATCGGGAGATGGCACTGGCGCGCAAAAACCTGGACTGGAACAAGCAGTTCGGGCTTGCGGTTGATAGCGAGAGAGCAAGAGCGATTCATGCCAGGAGCAGGAATGCTGAGACATGCAGCATGTGCGGGGAGCTGTGCTCGATAAAGATGATGCGGGAAGTAATGGGGAATAAATGATTGCACTATTAGGTAACCCATTAATGCTAATAGATACTATAGGTGAAAAATAATGACAACTATAGAACTTTATTATTCAGACACATGCCGTGATTGCCATCAGTTAAGAGCAGTTTTGATGGAGATTATCCCGAAAAGCATGAAGTTTAAAGAGATCAATATATCCTATCCTGAGGGGCAGCGCCGGGCCTCGGAGCTAAATATCATGTCTGTTCCAGCGGTTGCTATCGATGGAGAGGTCGTATTCGTGGGAAGGACATCAAGAGAGGAGCTTTTAAGAGAGATAAATTCAAGAGAGTAATCCGGGTTCATCTGTGAATTCAGGGTTAAAGTGCTCTTGCCTTTTCCATTAATTATAAGTTAATTAAGAAACTCTTTGTGCATCATCAAATTAAGTGAGAACTAGCATGGGTGACCTTAAAAAATATAAAAATATCACAAGAGGTATCTCAGATACCTACATCAATGTGCATCCTATCCAGCGCGGCGGCATCCTGACAGCAGAAGCACGCAAGGCACTTCTTGAGTTCGGTGACGGCTATTCAGTATGCGATTACTGCTTTGAGGCAAGAGTGGATCTTGTAGATAACCCGCCTGTTCATGATTTCACACAGGATGTGGCAGAGTTCCTGAATATGGATGATGTCAGGTTCACAGCAGGCTGCCGCCATGCGAAATGGGCTGCCATGCATATGGTATGCGAGCCCGGCGATACTGTGGTACTCGATTCCCTGGCGCATTACACATCATATCTTGCAGCAGAGGCGAACCAGTTAAATATAGTTGAGGTTCCGCATAACGGTTATCCCAACTTTGAGATCGATATCGACGGCTATGCCAGGAAGTTCGAGGAAGTGGAGCAAAGAACAGGAAAACTCCCGGCTATGGCCATACTCACGCATGTAGATTACAGGTACGGGAACCTGGCTGATGCAGAGAAAGTGGGAAGTATATGCAGGGAATACGGCGTTCCTTTCCTGCTGAATACCGCATATTCATCAGGCATAATGCCTGTCGATGGCAAAAAGCTGCATGTGGATTTCCTGTGCGGCTCAGGGCACAAGAGCTGGGCTGCCTCAGCCCCGATAGGTATACTTGCCACAACATACGAATGGACGAGCAGGTTATTTAATAAATCAACAGTACGGGGAGACTGGAGCGGCAGGGGATTTACTAAAAAAGAGGTTGCACTGTTCGGATGCTCTCCAGTGTTCGGTGCGCCTGTAGCAACGCTTATGGCATCGTTCCCTGCTGTCGTTGAGCGGGTCAGGCACTGGGATGAAGAGATCAGGAAAGCGCAGTATTTCGTAAAAGAGATAGAGAAGATCGAGGGCTTTCATCAGATGGGTGCAAAACCAAAGCAGCACACCCTTATGAACATTGAGAGCCTGCCTCTGCATGAGATAGCAGAGAAGGATAAGCGCAGGGGATACTTCCTCTATCATGAGCTGAAGAAGAGAAAGATAGTTGGTCTTCATCCTGGCATGAGCAAAAATTTTAAGATTAATACATACGGTTTGAAATGGGAACAGGTTAAATACGTAGCATATGCCTTCAGGGATATTGCTAGAGAGAACGGGATAAAGATTGAGGATTGATTATGAAGTATGCAGAATTATCCACCCAGAGTTGCGCCTCTGGAGGGCGCAGACACGTATGCCCGCAGGGCATACGTGGATACAGAGTTGAGGATTGACCATGAAGTATGCAGAATTATCCACCAAATTCAGGAAATTTTTTGAGCTGCCCTCATCGCCTGTGGCGGTCAGGATCATAAGCGAACACTCTGAGCAAAAGACCAGTACACAGCCCATGCGGTTTTGTGAAATGGTAAGGCGAAGCGCAGTATACGGGGAGAGCTTTATGTTCGGTGTTGAAGAGCTAACATGCACAAGCGGGGAACTTGCGCTCGGGTTCACTGAGCCCTCATACGGTGAGGTATATCCCAGGATAAAACCTGCGAACACAAAGCTTGTGAGCGTCTCACCTCTTGAGAGGACAGAGAAAAAACCCGATGTTGTGATAATCGTGGGAAATCCGCGCAAGATAATGCGCATCTCGACAGTGCTGGCCCAGTTGCATGAGAAACAGCCTGTAGAGGTAAAATTTAAAGGCGAATTCGCGGTGTGCGGTGAGTGCACTGCAATACCCTGTATGGAGAAAAAAGTGAATTTGTCTTTACTCTGCAACGGCGCCAGGATGTTCTCTGGATACCGGGATGAGGAGATAGTGATGGGCTTTCCGCTTGATGACTTCATCCGCATATCGGAGAGTACGGAGGAGAAGGAGATCACAAGTGCGCTCTGCGGCTGTATAATGGATGATATTCCAAAGAACGCAGTAGCAGCCATAGAGAAAATCGGGTTCGGTAAAGGTACCGACCAGTTCTTTGGCCGCTTTGGATCTGAGATCGTAAGATTATACACCCCGAAGGATAAAGACGGTAAAATCACATCGCTAACCCTGCATGTACCTGTCAGGTTCAAAGACAGTGAAACAGCATCTCTGGTGAATGAGAAAGCGCTGGAGATCCTTCAAATGCCTGTACTTCACAGGGTGCGCGATAACTGGGTTGATATCGCACTTCCCATCGAGCTTGGTGAGACACTGAACAGGGCAAGCATGCGGGGTGAGAAGTTCGAGGTGCTTGTTAAAGGCGGGATTGATACGATATTGAGGGAAGTTGAGAAGGTGAAGAGAAAAGCGACAATATAAGGCTGGCAAAAAAATCGAAAGCAAGATTTCTGAAAAATAGCCTTTTTATGAAGGTGTATAAGAATTCATTGATGGATTAGAGTATCTGCTCAAGTATTACTCCTCTAGGGATAGGAATATCTCAGAAAGTACATCCGGGGAAATCCATAATCCGGCTTTAACCAGTTTTTGTATCATTTCAATTGCATCACTTACTACGGGCATATTCTAAATCTTCTTTTAACTCTTCCATATCATATTGAAAGATTATTTTGCGTTTTGGCAATTCGGACAGCAGTTCAGCCAGAGAGATCCCGGCAATCTCAGCAGCTCTCCATAGTGTTACTTCCTGATTTTTATACATTTTAAGCGCTTTATGTAATTTCCACTCGCGCAATCCTTCATCTATGAGTTGTACTATGAACTTGCTTGTATCAGTTTTTTCCTTTTTAGACCAATATTCAATTTAATTTAATATATCTTCAGGAAGTTCATTTGCGATAGTTGATGTGGACATTTTCATAAATCCTGATTTAACAATAACCTCTAACTTTAATAACTTTTCCACAACAGAAACCATAGTTAGCAAAATGGATAAAACCTCATGCGCCCGCGCCGGGATGCCTCGTTTTTCAGAGGCTGTCCAATAATTGATGGAATTTTATTGTTTTTGCTGTTCGAAAATTATAATGGATATCAAGCAGCCTAAACCACCAATAAAAAAGAGAACTGCCCAAATTATACTGTATGAATTTATCGACCCTTGAAGAATAGCTGAAAATTGGACTGTATCCATGCTACCACCGTATGATCTTAGAAATGCACTTGCTGCTTCACTTCCGCCATACCTTTTAGTCTTACAGCCGTATGCCACAAGCTCCTCAGCTCCGGTCATTATTTTTAGTGCTTGGATAACATGGTAAGATTTACATTAACGTACCAGCACCCCTTCACGTAAGACGGCGTTTGCCATTAGTCCAAATGACAATGCTGCTGCCAGCAAATATATTCCTGCACTTAAAAAATCCCCATTAAAAAAAGGGAAAAGCGCCATTATAAGGCTGGCAAATCCTGTTATACCACTGCCACACAAAGCAGCGAGCTGAATTGTCAAAATCGTAATTTTTCGGTCATCGCTCATTTTATCTCATCTCATTTTTCATCATAGTGAGCTACTAAACTTTACTTTGCTGCCTACGATCATCCCGTTGAAGTGTTTTTAACTGCCCGTCTTCCATCCAATCGAACTGGATCGTTACGTTTACATCTGTTTTTGGTATGGTCTTCTCTCTTAAATATTCTGAATCAAATTCTACTATCAACCCTTTGTTCGGAAGCAGGTTCACTCCCTCTTTCACCACTTTCCTGACAACTTTATTATGCGCTGCATCTGTAAATATTACTGTGGCAGTTAAATTTTTAGCAGTCATATCCCCCTCATTCCAGAATGTTCCGCCTACCTTTATACTCTCCATTTCCGTATCATTTTCTGCTGCTCCAGCTCCAATACCAACACTGCTAACAATAATTACCACTGGAGTTCTTTGCAGAGGGGCAAACCACGCCAGTACGATTATCGCAAAAACTGCCAGAACTGCCAGTGCTGTGATAATCAACTTCTTTCTTGCTACCTTTTTCATATCTCGATCTCATAGGCATCTATGTTTTCAGTTGTGGTCACTATCATTCTTTCTTCGTCCGTTTCTCAAGTAATATACAGCTCCAACTGAGCCGACCACTAAAAACCCACCCAGTAGACCAAATGTTTTTAAGGGGAAACTCTCTGTTTCCTCGTTTGTAACCAGGGGGACTGTCCGTCTGAATATCATCACATTACCATTCTTATCAATCCCTCTCAATTCCACATCCAGCA
>DYGR01000015.1 GCA_020724545.1 Candidatus Methanoperedens nitratireducens | reverse complement strand
GTTGCTATTATCAAAGAGTTTTGAGTTACCATTTAATTTGAAGTGGATACGAAAATTACTTCATTCAGTTTTCCTTCTAAAAATATTAACTTTTGTTCTACAGCTTCTATACATAATATAACAGCATCAGCTCTCTTTTTATGTAATCCATATTTTATGAGATCGTTTAAATATGATGGCGAATAAACCCCTGCAAGGTAAGCCAAATATTTCAATTTGCTCTGTTTTATGAAAAATAAATACCCTTTAGCTATATCTAAATTATGTTGAAGTTCAGCCTTCGATTCATTTAATTTATTATTTTCATTTTTAAAATTATTTATATCAACTTCATATCGTCTAATCGTTTTGGCAAGTTCTTCGATGAATTTTATTGTGTTTTCATGCTCAACTCTAATATTATCAAGTTCATTGCTGTATGCATATATTTGCTTTTGTCTTTTAGAAAGTTCTATTTCAAAAATGAACTTTAATGAATCTTTCAGCTCTTCTATATCCAAATCTATCTGGCCACGCAATTCTTTAACCAGCTTACTGCTTTCTGTCTTCAGCTCGGATGTTTTATTTTGAATTGTTGCAATCTTGTTTTCGTATTCTTTTATCTTTTCTGATATATCTTTCTTAGCAGATTCTAACGGTCTTAGCTTTGATGCATATTCTTTTTCAATTCTATCTCTGCATTCTTTTTCCTGAACATCATATAAAACTTCTTTATACGTATCTTTGTTTAATGTAGTACCCTTCCCATACCTTATAATAACCCCATTCTTATACCTTATGATATTGTAATTCTCCTTATAAAGCTTTTTAACAACATTATCTATTGCAGTGTTTGTCCACGCACATATTAGAATCCTGGGTCTAGTATTATCTTTTTTCCAAAGGTCGCAATAATTCTTTGTTATTTCTGGAACTATTGTTGTCTTTCCTGTGCCTGGTGGCCCCCATATCAAAAATAAATCTTTCACACCTAAAGCAATAGATACAGCCTTATTCTGCAATTCATTCAAGGGTTCATTTCTATTATTGAGCTCTGTACTATCTCCGCCCTTAATCTCATAGTTTCCAAATAACTGCCCCCTGAGAATACAGTGTTTATCACTTTTAAATTCTTCAAGTACTTCTTTTTGTTTTTTAAAAATGAAGCTCATGTCTATTAGCAACTTTGCATCGTTATGTACACCGCTATACCCATGCACTGTTAGTGTAATATGATCTTTACTTAGGCCGAGTACTTCACATTTATGTTTTTCTCCGTCTATATCTATTAAGAGTTTTTCGCTTGAACGACAGAACGTATCGATTTTATATTGATCGATTGTAAAATCTAGTATCGCAGAGTGCTCTTCCTCTTTCACAAGTTTCCCGATCCCCAATTCTATGATCTCAAATGGTGTATGCTTAATTTGAAGCTCTTTTAATTTAATATAATTATCAATAATATCTAACCAAGCGCCCATAATTCAATGCTAAAATGATGTGTATATACAAATATCTTTAGTGCATTGAAGCAGTAAGTTAGCGCGGATGTACTAGAATTACGAGTATTTCATATATCCTCAAGCATCACGAATCCGTAGAACAGACTCTTCTCAATATCATTTAACCCATCAAGATCATCTCTCTCTACAGTCACACCGTTAGCAGCAGTTAGAATGCCATCTACCATTGATGTTTCGTGCAGTACTATATAATCAGCAGTTATTTTACCAAGAACTCTTGAGTTTCTCGCTATACTCACTTTTTCCCTGGAAACGATATTCCCATGTATGGTACAGCTTCTTCCGACAGTAATATTGCCTGTTGTACGCACACTGCCAAACAGCGTTACATGGTTTCCAATAGATGCTGAACTGGCATGGATATTACCTAGCATGCGGCAGCGGCTGCCGATCACAGCAGGCGCGATAGTTTTTATTGTCTCAAGGCTGATCTTTGTCCTGTCAGGTACTGACATGAGCTTATTCTGAGATGTATCATCAGAGAACAGCTCTTCAAGCGCTCTCTCAACCTCCTCTTCACTGCCCAGGCGCAGCAGGGCCATTATGTAAAAAAATATGAACATGATTACAGGGAGAGGGTTGCGCACAACGAGCCATCCCCTGACATCATAACCACCGTTGATCTTCACATTGTTTCCGACATCAAGGTTTCCAGCAACGAGTTTTCCTGAGATATTAACAAATTCGCCAAGATAGGCATCTGCCCTGGCCTTAATATCCCCTGTTATCTCAGACCACATATCCACCCTTACATCGTTCTCCGAGAGTATGCTGCCGTTTATCTTCACATGTTCCCCTGCCACCACGGTCTTTGCGATCAATCCAAAACCCAGCTCTGCGTAATTTCCCACCACAACGTCACCGTCAACTATAATGAAGTGCTCCTCCATGACAGTATTCTCAGGTATGATCAGTTCTTTTAACTCGGATATATCAAAGTCTCCGCCTTATAATAGCCACACGGTATGATAAATCTTAATATCAACAAACCGAATTAAATGCCATGTGTGAACTCAAGGTAATTTTCAAAGGGAATACTATAATGGAAGATGTTGTACGTATAACTGCTGACAGGGATTCTATCAAACTCTACGGCATACTGGGTGATATCAAAACCATTCCGGGCAGAATAATAGATGTTAATCTAACAAAACAGGAAGCTATAATAGATGAGTGAATAATTTAAAGCGGGAGAATAGTATGAAAGCGAAAGTGGCAATAAACGGTTACGGGACAATAGGAAAACGTGTGGCAGATGCGGTGGCTGCTCAGGACGACATGGAAATTATAGGTGTTGTGAAAACAAGACCGAGTTTTGAGGCACGTATCGCGCAGGAGAAAGGATACGATCTCTATACAACAGCCAGAGAGAATATCGAGCAATTCAAAAAATCAGATATAAAAGTCAGCGGTACGCTGGATGATCTTCTGGATAAAGCAGATATCGTGATCGATGCCACCCCCGGGGATATCGGCGCCGAGTATAAGGAACTCTATGAGAGGCACGGTATCAAGGCGATCTGGCAGGGTGGGGAGGAACATGAACTGGCAGGTTTTTCATTCAATTCAGAGGCAAATTATAAGGATGCCATAGGCCGGGATTTTGCCAGGGTTGTCTCCTGCAATACGACAGGGCTTGTCAGGGTACTATATGCTCTTGATACTGCATACGGCATCAAAAAAGCCAGGGTAACACTGATGAGGCGGGCAGCCGATCCGAATGATATAAAAACAGGCCCGATAAACGCTCTGGTCCCTGATCCGATCAAGCTTCCCTCACACCACGGGCCTGATGTGAACTCGATCCTTCCGCATATTGATATTACAACTATGGCCGTGAAGACATCAACCACACTCATGCATCTTCACGCGCTCAATATAGAATTAAAAAATACACCAGGTGAGGATGAGATCATAAATCTCTTCAAAGAACGCCCGCGCATCAGGCTTGTAAGCAGCAATGACAGGATAAAATCAACAGCCGAAGCTATGGAATTCGCAAAGGACATAGGAAGGCCAAGGGGTGATGTGTGGGAGAACGTGGTATGGAAGGACTCGATCTCTATCACTAAGGGAGAGCTCTATTTCTTCCAGGCGATACACCAGGAGGCTGATGTGGTTCCTGAGAACGTGGATGCAGTCAGGGCGATGCTTGAGCTGGAGGGAGACGGAACAAGATCGATAGCGAAAACTAATAAAGCCCTCGGAATTTGAGGTTATACTCACGTTGCTATCCTGAGATTTAACATATCCAGATAAAATTCATTTAACATTGCGCAACATTTATCATGCTTTGCATACTACTCATGCCCAATGAGTAAAGTACCCTTGCTTATCAGCCTTATTTTATTACTTACCTCGATTAGTGCAGCAGGTGCAGTTTCAGTAGAGAATGTGATAAAACTCAATATCCCGGAAACAGAACTATGGGATCCGGTTATAAGCCCGGATGGAACAAAGGTCGCCTATGTTGCATATGATGATCAACACATACAGCAGGTATTTGTAATAAACGTGGACGGCACAGGGAAAACAAAGCTTACTGACGACGCATTTAAAAAATGGGGACTCGCATGGGGACCTGATAAGATCGCTTATGTCTCATTTGGGAAGGATGGATTGGAGAAGATATTTGTTGTAGACCCTGACGGCACTGAGAACAAACAGCTCATTCTTGATAACACAAGGCAGGGAAATTCGTTCGAAAGACCAGCATGGGCTGCCCCATCATGGAGTCCCGATGGGGAATTCCTGATGTACACGTCACTGGATGAGATGACAAACCCGAAGATGTACATAGTCAACGCAGATGGCACGGGAAAGAGACTGGTTTTTAACGATACATTCAAGCAATGGAGCCCTGCAATAAGCCCGGATGGAAAAAGTATAGTGTATGTATCATACAATGACAGACTTAGAGAAGAGCTTTTTATAGTGGATATAGTGGATGCAGCAGGAACCGGGAGAAGACAACTCACCTTTGATGAAATAAAAAAGAACAACCCGGTATGGGGGCCGGACGGCACAATAACATACGTCTCTTACGAGGACCTGACCTCATCCGCTGAGAAGATCTTTGCAATCAACACTGATGGAACCAGCAGGAGATTGTTCACTGGTTCTGATTATAGACAGATAAGCCCGGCGTTTAGCAGTGACGGTAAAAAATTCTCGTATGCAGCGATAGACAGCTCTGGTACAGTGAGAATTGCAGTGGGAGATGTTGCTGGTATAACAGCCGCTGTACCAACTACTACTCCTGCTGAAACAGCCCGGGCAGTAACAACACAGACTGTAGCCCCGACTGCACCTGCTATTGAGACTCCGGTACTGGAAGGAATCGAAGAGGAGTCAGAAGAAGAAGGGGGCGTTTTATGGACTATGTTTATGGTACTGGCTGTAATAATTATAGTCCTACTTATTCTTCTGGTGGTCCCGGATATCCTCTCTAAGAACTGATCAATCCACTTCGAAGGGTAGCAGCCCCTTCTTTTTTACCCACCAGTAGGCAGCCCATGTTGAAAGGATCGTTGATACAACAAGGAGGGCTGAATACCATACCCTGTCCTCAGGCCCAAGATCAAAAGCTGAATTACTGAGAATAGTTGCAAGGGTGTTTGGTACAAGCACTGCTGTCCCTATTATAGTAAGCCAGGTCAGGACAAGAGCAAGCCTGTTGTTCACGATCTGGAGCTGGTTGTTGTATATGCTCTGCAGCACCTCCAGTCCTGAGGCCAGTACCTCGGACATGTGCTCGCTGAGGGCTATGTGCCTGTTGACATCATCAGATAGTATACCCACGCGGGCAAGAAGTTTGCTGTTGTCCGTCATGAGTTCAGCATCGCCATGCCTGAGTGAGTTCACGACATCTAGTGTGGCCCACAGCGTATCCAGATAGCTTATAAGAGCATGTTTCATGTTGTATATCTCTGGAGCGATCATTCCCCTTGGTGTCATGGGGTCCATCAGGATCTTGCTGAGTTCATCTCCCCTGGATTCTATCTCACGCAGATGGTCAAAATTCCTGTTAATATTTACATCGATTATTCTTGTAAGAATAATTGTCAATTTATCCTGCTGCAGGAGGTTAGGTTTGATCTTTCTCATAAAAGCATCTGCATACCTTGAGAAACGCACCAGGCGGCTCACGGTTTGATTATGAATCGTGAGAATCAGGTCCTTTCTTATTAGAATTAATATCGGGCTGACATTAACTTCAAATTCCTTTACTGATACAGCAGGGAGCATTAATCCCAGTTCAGTATCGCGGTCATCATAAGCAGATAGATAATTTGAGAGGATAATGGGTACAAGAGTAGAACTAAATCCAAGATTAATTGCAATGACCTCTGCATCTTTCTCTATATCTTTTACCGGGAAATTCAACCATGCAATAGAAGACTCTTTAAGAAACGGTATAAACTCATGCGGACTATCTCCTATAAATTTTAACGGCTTGCCTCCAGAGATCGGAAGCGCCACGCACAGAGCGCGTGAACCGTTATTTTGAGGAGCAGTATTCTGTTCTTTTTTCCCTTCAGTAAGTACTGTGTTTGCCTGTTTTTCATCGTTCATACAGTCTCCTTAATAAACCTGATCAGCAGGATTATCTCTTATATCAATCTATTCTATTGTTATAAAATATTATTTTAAATAAATTGTTGTACCTGTTTTTGTATAAAGAATCTATCCCGACCACATATGTAGATAATACTTGAAATACGTTCGCTCGATAGGTTCTAAGTAAGTCCGCACGATAGTTAAGGGGAAGTTATTCAGGAAATTATAAATTTCTTGAATACTATTATAAAGGTGATGGTCAATTTGATTTTTCACCATCGCAAGCCTTTTCTATACTGTTTCCATCTAACTACTTATCATGCATCTTGAATTTAACAGGGGTACTATCATTATCCGGGGCAATGTCAGGGTCCCCAACTCCACATGGGATGAGCGCTCAAGAGGCTTCAGGGCCATGGCCCTGTACTACAAAGACATTATTGATTTCCTCAGGTCATCCGGCCTTGAATTCAGAGATAACGTTCTTGATCTTATACCGTGCCCTGAGCTTAAAAGCTGCATAGAACTGAGGGATTACCAGGAACAGGCGCTCGATGCCTGGATTGCCAATGATAAACGCGGCGTTGTTGTTCTTCCTACAGGAAGCGGCAAGACAATCCTGGGGATAAGGGCCATATCCCTGCTGAATACACCGGCGATCGTAGTAGCACCGACCATTGATCTTGTGAACCAGTGGCGCACAAGGCTAAAAGAAGAGTTTAAAATGGATATCGGAGTCCTTGGTGGAGGTGAGCAGGAGATCAGGGCGATAACCGTATCCACATACGACTCTGCGTATATCCATGCTGAGAGGCTGGGGAACAGATTCGGCCTCATAATCTTTGATGAGGTGCATCATCTGCCTGCTGAGGGCTACAGGCACATAGCCCTGATGTTTGCCTCTCCTTTTCGAATGGGCCTGACAGCCACGTACGAGCGCGAGGACGGTCTGCATACAGAGCTTAACAGGCTTGTGGGTGGCAGGGTCTTTGAGAAAAAGGTAAAAGAGCTTGCAGGAGAACATCTCTCACCCTACAGGCTTGAGAAGATTTCTGTTGAGCTTATCAGGGAAGAGAAAGAGGAATACAACCTGAACCATGGGATCTTCTCGGAATATCTTAAGAAGAATAACATCATGATCAGGAATCCTGCTGATTTCCAGGAACTGGTGATCAGAAGCGGAAGAGATCCGGGTGCAAGAGCCGCACTGCTTGCAAGAAATACGGCAAGGGACATAGCCCTGAACAGCGCATCGAAAGTAGAGAAGCTTGCTGAGATCTTGAAAAAGCACAGAGAGGGAAGAGTATTCATTTTCACAGAGCACAATAAGCTGGTTTACAGGATATCCAGAGAATTCCTTATACCTGCCATTACCTACAGGACAGCAAGCAAAGAGAGAAATGAGATCCTGGAGCGATTCAAATCGGGTATTTATAAAGCAGTTGTTACATCAAAAGTCCTTGATGAGGGTATCGATGTACCTGATGCCGATGTGGGCATAATCATAAGCGGGACAGGAAGCGAGCGAGCCTTTGTACAGAGGCTTGGGAGGATACTTAGAAAGAAGAGGGGAAAGGAGGCTATCCTGTATGAGATCGTATCAGCAGAGACAAGCGAGATCGGTACTGCAAGAAGAAGAGCAAAATCCATGAGGTAATAATGCTGACAAGCGACCTGCTCGTTACAAGAATACATAAGGGAAAGATAGAGCCTGTTTATGCTGCTCTTGATCAGGAGTACATTGAGATTGCAGGCTCGGTTATTGATATATTCCAGAGGCATGTTGGAAAAACATATGGGAAACTGCTGGAGGAAATAGGGGACTTTGAAGAGATCAACTATCGCCTGGTTAGAGGACTTGCTGCACTTCTTGAGAGGAGATGTGTAATAGATACGGATGCCGCCATTGATCCCATCACTGCCAGGAGAGCGGTTTTTGAGGAGTGCAAAGAGATTGTCACAGGCCCGGAAGAGAGAGAGAAGATCCTGTCCAGGGCAGCAGATAAACTCTCGATCAGACCAGAACATTTAGAGAAAGCTCTATGGGCAGATCAGGAAGAGAATCTCATGATCAGGGAATTTCAAACGATCACTCCAGAGAACCTGCTCATGCAGTATAACCTATCCCTTACCCAGACGCTCCTGTTTCGGGCCGTGGGAATGGAAATCCAGATAGAGGATAATTACCAGCATGTGTTCAGAAAGATAAAGCAGCTAGGGCTCATGTACTCTATTGAGCAGGGTAAAATATACCTTGATGGGCCTATATCTTTATTCAAATTGACTGAGAGGTATGGTACATCCCTTGCAAAACTCCTGCCAGCCATTATAAGATCAAGCAGATGGGGCCTGAGGGCAAGCATATTGAAGAAAACCATGCAGGGAAAAAGGATTTTTGATTTTGTTCTGGATGATACCAGGCAGGTATTCAATACTGATATCTTTGAGGAGGCATTTGACAGCGCCATTGAGAAGGAATTCTCCCTGCTTAATTTTAATGGCTGGTCTATCAGGCGGGAGCCTGCGGTACTAAAAGCAGGCCAGTATGCCTTTATCCCGGATTTCTCACTTGAGCGAAACGCAAGCAGGGTATATGTCGAGATCGTCGGCTTCTGGACACCTGAGTACCTTAGAAATAAAATCCAGAAGATCAATCAGCTAAAAGAGAGTATCATACTTCTTGTGGACAGAAACCTTGCATGCTCAGGCCCAGAATTCAAAACTGATAACCTGATCTTCTATGATAAAAAAATCCCGTATCTTGAGATAATAAGAATACTGAGAAAATACGAAGAAGAACAGTTACTGGAAGAATCTACAAAGCTTGAGAATATAGAGATCTCTTTAGACGGCGATGTTATCAACATAGATGAAGTGGCCAGAAGATACAGCGTGAGTGCAGAGGCTCTGAAGAGAATAATAACTTACAGCAGCAGGGATTATCTACTTTTTGGAGATCAGCTTGTTAATCATCAGATCCTCAAGGAGATCAGGAGCGAACTGAATGGCGTGAAAAAACATAACGAGGCAATCAAAATTTTTGAGAGATACGGGCTGAAAGGACACTGCCAGATACTTGAATTCCTGGGTTACAGAGTAAAGTGGAGCGGGCTTGATCCGGATAATGCAGAAATAATAGCATAAATTCTGATCCGCAAATGTATATCGTAAGCTATCTTTTTAGCACATGTATAATGTTCGAAACCTTAATTACCATACCAGATAGAAACCTATACCTGTGAGGGTCAGATGTCCAGTATATTCTACTCAAGATTTGCAGCATCAGTTATAGCCGTATTATTCTTCATGCTCTTTGTGCTCTTTATACTCGTAGGCCTGGGTCTCATAGGCATTGCCTTCAGAAAGCTGGGGTTTCCTCCAGAGTACGCTATACTTATACTTTTCTTATCTTTGCTTGGTAGCTATGTGAACATCCCTGTTAAGCAGATAGTATCCCGGACTACCGTGGTCTCAGGTATAGAGATCGATTCTTACTGGTTCAGGTATGTGATCCCTCTTGTGAAAGAGCGGCGTACAGTCATAGCTGTCAATCTGGGAGGTGCCGTGATCCCTGTAATAATATCCGGTCTTCTGATCATCAGGGCTAACCCGATCGAAGTACTGCTCGGGGTCTCTGTCATGACGCTTATAATCCATATGATTGCGCGACCCGTAAAAGGGCTTGGTATCGCTGTCCCTGCGTTTCTCCCACCTGTAATGTCAGCCGCAGTGGCGCTCATAATCTCACCACAGAATGCTCCCATCATTGCATATATCTCAGGCACCCTTGGCAGCCTGATCGGCGCTGATCTTCTCAACCTGAAAAAAATCCCGGATCTGGGTGCTCCGGTTGCTTCTATCGGAGGAGCCGGGACCTTTGATGGGATATTCCTGACCGGGATAATATCAGTACTGCTCGCATAGCCTGATCAGAACACATCAAGCCCGAGTCGTTCAACTACCTGATAGAGATGTTCGCCGTCTTTTCCATAAGTGTTAAACTTATCCACTATCTCTTTCACCACGCTTACTGCCTCCTCTTTCGGCACATTTTTCAATTTTTGCCCTATGCGCGGGTTTCTGCCCGCATCGCCTCCTATATACACATCATACCCGTCTTTGGTTCCAACCAGTCCTATATCCACGACCTTGCTCCATGCACATGAGTTCTGACATCCACTCACTCCGATCTTTACCTGCCTGGGAGCTTTTGTACCTGCATGTGCTGCAATCGCGATTGCGTCTGCAAGAGCATCCTGCCTTGCGTACTTACACAGTGCGCCCGTGCATCCCATAGGGTTCCAGACCTCCCTTTTTCCAATAACTCCAACCTTCATATCCACATCAGCAAGCTCGTCTCTAACTGAATCGATCTGCTCTTTTTTCACCAGTATAGCCATTCTCTGCATGGATGTGAGTTTTACAAGCCCCGCACCATCATTTGCGATTTTTGCTATTTTCTCAAGCTGCTTTGATGTAATCAATCCTGCCGGGGTAGCAGGTAACACCGCTACGACACCGTTTGTTTGATCTGCTATTGCATCGACCATTTCCCTCACCTCTATTTGAAATACCTGTTGAGCAAACCTTCTATGGCTCTTGCATGTCTTGCCATCGCAAGGTACAGCCCGACTTCACCTGTCTCGCCTTTGAAGTTGCTCTCAGCAGCTTCTTCCACAACCGTTCCTTTGACAATCCCGATTTTGTTCTCACTTATCAGATCCATATTCTAATCTCCATGTTAGATTTACATCTAACTGTTAGATTCTTATAGAACTAATAAGATATATAAATCTTACTGATGATCAGAACCCATCCAATAATTAGACGGGATAACAGGTTAAGAAATCCTGATTGTAACCTTTGTGTTCTCTGTGTCCTCTGTGGTTTATTATCTTGTCTTGGCCATTTTAATAAAATCGCAATCAGGAAAAATATAAAATAGAAAAATCAAGGGGTACAGAATGTAGGTTAAATAGTATAAAAATATTCTTATCAAATTGGAATTCAGGCAGGCGCCTTAAAATAATGTTGTTAGATGTCTACCTAACAGTTAGATTGATATATAATCAATGCTATTTATAAGATTTATCTTAAAGATTTCAGAAATATGGAATATATATTAAAACCAGATTCTAAAATTGCAAAATTATTCTCAGATAAAACCAGGCAGAAGATAATAGAACTCCTTGCTGAAAAGGAGATGACAAACACGCAGTTGGCCAGTCAACTAAAGCTAAGCAAGCCAACATTATCACACCATTTAAAACTTCTGGCAGATAGCAAGATTATCAGAATTTCAAAGGTAGATCATGAGAGCCATGGTATACCGATGAAATATTATTCGCTAAGTCCAGAATTGATAACAGCTACAGGTGAAAAAAAGATTAATGAGGAAGTAAAAAAAGAGCTTTTCAATAGCCTGTTTGGTGGACAGACAAGAGAAGAACTCGGTGATAAGGTATCACTTGTTTTTTTGCGTCTGTTGAAATCTTCGATCATTGAATCAGGAATCGAGCTTGACAGGCCGATGTATCACGCGGGCTATAACCTGGGAAAGAATGTTTTCTCAAAACAGATTAAAACATCTGAATTTGATTCAGTTATCAAGGAGATCGCTGATATCTGGAGTAAGTTAAAATTAGGTAAAGTTGAGCAGATCGGGAAGGACAGGATCCGTGTCAGGGATTGCTACCAGTGCCATAAAATGCCTGATATCGGAAAACCCTTATGCCCAAGTGATGAGGGAATAATCGCCGGAATACTGGATACCGTTCTTGGGAAATCCCATTCCGTAAGAGAAGTAAAATGCTGGGGTACAGGTTACGATTATTGTGAATTCGAAATACGAGTGGACTCCCATGCATATGATCGCCACGTGCATGCATGAGTCCCGCTAAAATTTCAAATAGACTTTTGCCCTTTTAATCCCCTGTAGTAGTCATATGCAGTCAATGCGATAGCTCCAAGCCCAAGAACTACAACTATGAAATGAATAAGTATCCCGATAATCGGTAAGTTAATCCCGATAAAGACTATTAATAACCCGATAGCAAGGGATATTAACTTGTATCTTGTCTTTTTTTCAGATGTTTTAAATATATATTGTCCAACCCAGAGCCCGACAAAAATTCTACTTATATATAAGCTGATGATATAGATTACTATCAATATCAGGCCAAGAGGGATACCGATTATAGTTATTAGAAGTATTACTGCCAGGATAGGTGTTACTATCAGGAACAGGATCCCCCATAAAAGATTTTTTAACGGGTTAGCAGAAATATTATCGGTGATCCTCTGAGATACCACGGGGGCGATAACAAGGAACAATATCCCGACCAATAAAAGCCAGAGATACCCTATTATTCCACCTATTATCCCGAATACATCCCTTCGTTCATCAGGTGGTACTCTATGGATTGTATCCCCGGAGACGACATCTTCAGCAATCTCAGCCGGTCTGGGTGCCGTATATACAAGATTCCCGCCTATTCTTGCACCTGGCAGGATCCTCATGTTATTTCCTATATTCATGGTCACATTGCCCATGGCTGTACCCCTCATTTCCATATTCGAGGCTCCTCCGTTGATATCCCTGTTTACAGTCCCATCAATGACAGCGTTGCCAACACCAACAGTCAGATCTCTGTTTATACTTGCGTTTCTTCCTAAAATGAAGTTCCCACCAAAGATAAGAGCGTTATCCCCCACATTTCCGTCGATTGTAATAGTACCGCCAGCAGCCCTGATATCATTTGTGATATTACCGTTGACTGCAATTGAACCCCCTGCTGCCGCAAGACTCCCGTTTATAATCCCGTTTACCTTGATCTCACCCGCTGCGGCGATGAGATCACCATTAATAATGCCATCTACGGTTATTGAATTCCCTGCAAAATAAACATCATCATTTATTATCTCGCCCTCAGCGATGACCAGCCTTTCCTCAGCCCTGAAGTCAGAGGCACTTGCCGCTGATGGAAGGATCAGGAGAAGAGTGAACAAAATAATAAACCTAACGGAATATTTTACTGACATACCACTCGCCATTAAAAAAATTGGTCTCTGTTATATTAAACGTTTTGATTATGTATATCTACACTGTAATCCTCTCAAGCCTCATCCCGAACTCTTTTCTGTGCCGTTTCTCCTCATCAAGGATATGTTTCAGGATTCCTACCACTTCGGGATCATCTATGATCTCGATCTGCTTTTTGTACCTCTCGATAGCTTCTGTTTCAAGAGCTTTTTGCAGCTCTAACTGGCTTTTCAGGTCATCTCCTCCGAAAACAAGTTCCATGTGCTCCATACTTGGCTTCCCGCCTCTTTTGACGATCAGGTCTGCAAGCCAGTTCATATGTCTCATCTCATCAATGGATATGGCCTCTGTAACTCTGCTTGAATCGCACTCTGGCATAACAAAAGCATTCCGAACATATACCATCGTTGCTTCTATCTCATGAACAAAATCTTCATTCAATAAGCGGACTATTTCTTCAGGGTTCAAATATTATTCCTCCATCTGGTATGAATTAAGTACGTCAACTACCCCTGTCTGTAGACATGGGCATGGTATAGCCTGTAGCCATGCCATTTTGATTCGAGAGAAGTTTGTTAGTTTCAAAGGCTAACCTTATTCTCTCTGGTCTGTTGACAAGACCTCTACTGATTATCTCTCTTACTTTCCCATATGGCTGCTCTTTAATCTCATCAAACGCAAGAGCATCAGTTCTTGATGTGTATGCTTCATTCGGATCATAGTGAACTACCTCACGCTAAAGCTGTGAAGCTTCCTGTTTCATAGACCGAACTTGCTTTAACGTATGGGATACTGTTGAGGTATTTCAGGGACATTAAAGTAGAGGCTTCAATCTCCACAGGCGTTAACCAACTGTCACGCCAGTTGATTGCGTATCCACGTATTGCTTCGCAATACGTGTCTGCGTCCTCAAGGGGCGCAACCCTTGATTCGGTACGCACCGTACCTATTTTTCTCAATCCTTCATTCAATATACAGTTGCTAGAATTATGGTCTCTATCCATGATATTACCGCATCCCTTGCAGACATATATTCGTTCGTCCAGTGACATTTCCTGGACATTTCCACATACAGAGCATGTTTTGGTAGAAGGGTACATTCGATCCACTCCAACAGGAGTATGCACCTTTTTCTCAAGTGTGCTTATTATCCCTCCTATTGCGGTTGAAAGAATTTTCCTTCCCCATATCCGTTGCCATGCTTTTACATTTTCATCTTGATAGCAGACAACCCCATAATTGTCCTTAATATGAGAAACTATCTTGCATTTGATATCTCCCTTGATGTTGTTGATATGCGAATATTCTTTATCAAGCTTAATTCTTGTTTTGTTCCAGTTGTTGCTGTGAAGCTCCTGTTTGCTGAGCTTCCTGTGCAGCTTTTTCAGTTTTTTAGTGATAGGTATAGAGTACTGGATTCCTATACTGTTAGTTAACGTCATCTGCCTACTAAGACCTAAATCAATACCAAGCTGTCCTATGGGGATAACTGTTTTTTCTTTTGTCTGGTATGTTGTTACAGATATATAGTATTCTCCGTGTTTGCAGATCAGTGTACCGTTTGCTATGTCCACTCCAGAAGGAATTTGTTTTAAACCTCTTACTCTTATTTTCTGCTTGATTCCCTGTATCCTGATATGGTTTTTATCAAGGATCTTATAGGTATTGCCGTACTGTTTTAATGGAATAGAATGTACTTTGCTCTTGTATTTCAATTTACCAACCTTATGGCCGTTGGTTTTGAGTTCATGAAGTCCTCTGATGTTATCCTGGGTTCTTTCGATCAGGCCTTGTCTCATCTGAGACGATAAATAGTTCAATTCACGGATATCAAAAACATCTTTAACTTTAACAGGCACTTCCTGAATCTTATAATCAAAGTCCAGATCAAAAACATCATCCTGAGAAAGAATGTGGTTATACAGCCACTTTGCTTCAAGGAACATAACATGCAGATGCTCTCTTGATTCACTGTTAAGATGTGATTTGTCTATTTTAATCTCATACACTCTGCATGTCTGGTTTTTTCTTTTTTCTTTTGTGGCTTTCAGAGTGTTTTTTATAGTCTCATTTTTTGTTGACATATCACACTATTATAGCAAATATTAATATGCCTTGAAATAATATATATTTTGTGCTTGCCCCGAAATCTATTATAGCAAACATTTTTTGGGCGAGCATATGATACTAATCTCAAGGGGTAGAGAAAGCCCGCCGATGAATCAGGCGGGCTTTCTCTACCCCTTTCTATGAAGATGAGAGCCGCAGAGAGGTTATATGAACGCTGGAATCTCCCGCCGAAAGAAGGGAGAGGTCTCAATATTTATCTTTGATTGAATGCTATAAGAGCTATTCTATGTTAGAACCCCTTGAAGGCGTATTATCGAGTTATGGTTATCCCGGCCTGTTTACTGTAAGTTTTTTAGCTTCAACAATACTTCCCCTTGGCAGCGAGGGATTTGTAATGTTTCTTATCTCACGGGGATTTAATCTCAGTGCTGTTGTTCTTGTAGCTTCTATTGGCAACTTCCTCGGCGCATGCACCAGTTATTATATAGGTCTTAAGGGGAGGGATTATATAGAGAAATATCTTCGGATTGAACCTGGCGAGATCGAGAGAGCTGAGAAATACTTTTCAAAGTACGGTTCTTACGTGCTGCTGTTCACATGGCTTCCCCTGATAGGAGATGCTCTTACTGTAGTCAGTGGAATCCTGCGCCTGAGGTTCCTTATATTCTCGGTCTTTGTATTCACAGGCAAGTTCTTGAGATACCTGGCTGTAGCGTACCTGGCAGGAGCTATTTTATTATAGGGATAGGGGCGATGAGCACACGGTCAGCAACAGGTCTCAAGATAGAGCACACAACTCACTTCAATTTTGATAAAAATTCCTCTCGTTCTATCTTTGCCTGTTTCATAATAGAGATTAATGTTCCTTTAGCCAGTTCTTGATGATTCGGAACTGTAACAAGTAACCTTGAATCTTCATTCCATAGATGGATGTGACTTCCAGTTTGGCGATAAACCACAAATCCAAACTTACTTAGAACTCTAATTACATCCTTAGCTGAAAGATTCGGAAGTTTGGACAAATTTTTCTACCTCAATATCTAAGAATGAGATCTTTTGATTTTTGGGAGCAAGTTCCATAAGAATCTGGTAATGCTCTTCAAGCCCTTTTTTCAAGTTTGCTACCGCCTCTTCTTCCGTTTCACCCTGATCTGCTACATTAGTTATTAGATCCACAGCAACAAAGTACTTTTCTTCTTTATGGATTTGTATTATAGTCATCATTTTGCATTTACCTTTTTATGAGTTAGCATATAAATATCTACGCTATTGCATAGTCACTCCTTCACTTTAATTCGATAGTATTATTGAAAATTATTCATGGTTTCGGTGAATATAGCATCATGAACCGCTTCTCTTATGATATATCCCGCTTTATGCAGGATGGTATCTTTTAGTTCTGCATCCCTTTCCATACCCGCAGTGCAGGGATATGCATGGTGCGCTTTTGATATAACCTCGTCCAGTCTATCATCTACAGGAACGTTCTTAAGTTTCTGTGCTACATAATAGGCACATCCGCATGGCTGGCTGCATAAAACCTGTACTGTTGCAATATTGTTATCTTTAACCCCGATTTTAAATCCGGGGAAACCTATCTTGAAATGCTCTATAAAATGACCTATTAATGGATCTTCCCCTTTTTTGAGAGAGCAGAATGGTTTCGGGGCAGTAAAAACAATACCAAGCTTTTCGCATTTCTCCTTGATCTGGTTTTTTAATCCCCCCGACAGCCAGTCAGGCTCTTCAATGGGAGCTATAATCAAACGAGTACCTGAATCCTTTGCAAGGCCAGGAAGTTCGCTTATAATATCGGGATGCAGGTTTATAGCTAACAATATATCGTTCTCTGGCAGGCCGGGAGGCATATATTTCGCCGGTTCTTCTATATACACAGGCAGATTCGAAGGCTGGGTATAGATTCCCGTAATGTTATCTGCAAAATTAAGCGTTTTATCGTCCCTGCAAAAGATACACAATTTATCGCAGGAAGTGCAGAAATTCTTGTAATTTATCAGGTTCCCTATTACGCGTTCTCCGAATTTGCCGTTATATGCCACATATATTCGCATTATGAAATTAACCTCTTTCAAGTCCTATTTTTAAAAATCAGGGTGCAGGGGAAGGGATTCGAACCCTTGAACTCCTGCGAGAATAGATCTTGAGTCTATCACCTTTGGCCGCTTGGGGTTACCCTTTAGCAACCCCGCAATGTATCGCCATATGCTTGTTTTCTGTTCTTTCGCATTCTCTCTCAAAACACTGTGTAAAGATTCTGGTATTAATACGTGGGTGTATCCAGGCTTTGTCATAGTCCTATTATTAATACCATAACCTAAGAATATTGCCCCTATTCTACCAATACAATTGTATTGATTTCTGAAAACAGACTGAAATTCAAGAGTTTTTTTAAGACTTATTTTTAAAATAAAAGAAAATGGGAAGAATATGAAAACCCGATTGCCAATATGGAAGAATATGAACTATTGATTAACTATCACATCCCTTTAATAGATTTACTTCTTCACCGAATTCTTTTACAAGATGATCCACATATTCTCTGATACCGGTTTGATTAACTCTCAACCGTACTCTGTACTGGCCTACATCTCCCTTGCATTTCTGAGTATCTCTTCCTTTGACATACTCTTTTGATGTGTGTTTTTGACATGCTGCTGGGTCAATGAGGCCATCTCATCTTCATTCTCATCTCTGATCATGAAGGGACAGTCTACACCCGCTGACCTGCAGTCAAACTCCTTAGCCATTGTTGTTCACCTCCCCAAATATTATTCTGTCTCAGCGACTAATAAATTTTATGTATTCAGGGCTGGTATACAGACCCCTGTTTTTGTCAGGACCTACTGGCATAAGAGAGAGCATACACATAAATAGAATCGGCTCTCAATATTGTTATCAATTAGAGGTGGAGGCACAGGATATGAATTCAATGATTTGCTCTGCAATACGCTCAAAGCAGGTCATCCGATTATACTACAGAGGCGGTTTTCGCATGATAGAACCATTCTGCTATGGAGCCGGTACTGCCGGCAGTGAATTACTGAGGGCATACCAGACCGGCGGGTACAGTGAATCCGGCAGTCCTGCTGGATGGAAGCTCATTCAGGTATCTGAGATATCGGATCTGACACTCACTGATGAGCACTTTGAAGGTACCAGATCTGGCTACAATCCCAAAGACCCGGCAATGGCGACGATCTACTGCTGTGTTTAAGAGCGTGTCTGAAAATATGATCTGTTGATGAATTTTAAACAATGGGAACCCATATACGAGGAAATACTTCATGATTTCGGCTGGAGTCGCATAAAAGACGAGGAAGCCGCACGATTATTGTCAAACCTGCTTTCTGGAAAAGCCGCTGATCCATCGATCCTGAAAGAGAAACTCCATGGGAAAGACGTCCTTGTCTGCGGCAACGCTCCCACGCTTTCTTATGACCTTGATAAGATCGATACAAACAGGTATGTGATTATCGCTGCCGACGGCGCAACAAGCATACTGCTCAGGAGAGGCATCATCCCCGATGTAATCGTCACAGACCTTGACGGCTATATACCTGATGAGATCGAGGCAAACAGGAGAAGCGCGATAATGGTCGTGCATGCCCACGGGCATAACATGGATAAGCTTGGCATAGTGAAAAAGCTCAGGAACGTAATAGGTACAACCCAGTCTGAGCCGCTATCCAATGTTCACAATTTCGGAGGCTTCAGCGACGGCGACAGGTGCGTCTTCCTTGCCTGTGCATTTGGCGCAAGAAATATAAGACTTGCTGGTTTTTATTTCGAGGATCAGAACGTGGGAGAGATAAAGAAGAAAAAGCTCAGGTGGGCGCGAAGACTCATCGCCATGATACAGTCTTGAAGCAGGCCGAGTTACTGGCAGATTACTTCATCTCCCGCCAGAGTACCTCTCCCTCTCGCTGAAGATGCACCCGCAGTACTTCTGCATATACAGCCCAAGCTCCCGCGCAAGTCCGCGTGACTCCCTGTACCCTTCCCTGAAATCCTTATAATAGAACTCTATGCTGTATTCATCCGCAGCCTTCTCTCCCGTTTCGATAAGCGCCTCATGCTTCTGGTACGGGGATATCAGCAGCGTGGTGGTAAAAGCCTTGAACCCAAGCTCGCTTGCGGTTCTGGCTGCCTCAGTGAGCCGGTTTGTATAGCAGAACCTGCATCTGTCCTCAGCGCCAAGTGCACCGCGGAGATAGCCCTCCAGATCATAATCATCCCTGTAGATCACCCTTGCCCCTTTTAGCTCTCCATACCTCTTGAGCGACTCCATCCTGTTCTTATATTCCAGATAAGGGTGTATATTCGGGTTGTAGAAAAAACCCGTCACATCGTGCCCTTCCTCGACCAGTTTTTTATGAGGGTATGTAAAGCACGGCGCGCAGCAGACATGGACAAGGATGCGCATAGTTCAGTGTACGATCTTGGTGATATCCATCTCAAGGATGTCCTCTGCGCCCAGGGTCTTGAGCTCTGGTATAAGGATATTGATCTCGCTCTTGCTCACAACCGTTCCCACGGCATAGTAATCCGACTTGTAGAGCTTTGAGACCGTTGGGTTTTTCATGGCAGGGAGGGCGCTCACAATGCCGTCCAGCCTATCCTCAGGGACGTTCATCACAATATACACCTTGCCGCGCGCCTCAAGTACAGCCAGCAAAAGGATCCTTATCTCCTCTATCTCTTTTCTCTTCGCAGGGTCATTCCAGCTCTTCTTATTGGCGATGAGCTTTGTATTGGATTCAAGTATGATATCCACAATCCTTAACCCGTTCTTTCGCAGGGTTGAGCCTGTCTCTGTCAGGTCCACGATCACATCCACAAGCTCCGGGACTTTGGCCTCTGTTGCGCCGTATGAGTATCGAATATCAACAGGAATGCCCAGATTATCAAAAAACCTCTTTGTGAGCCTGGGGTACTCTGTTGAGACCCTGCTTCCTGGTTTTATGTCTTTTGCGGTTTTGATATCCTGATGATCGGGTACAGCCACGACGATCTTAACAATCCCTTCCCCCATCTTACTGTAGAACATATCTGCGATTTCGATCACATCGGATTCTGATTCCATCACCCAGTCCCTCCCGGAGATGCCAAGATCAAAGTAGCCCTCTTCAACGTACTTTGGGATCTCCTGCGGGCGCAGTATCTTTACCTTCTTTATTCTCGGGTCTTTTATTGTAGGATTATACTCACGGTCTGTTTTTCTTATCTCAAGATCTGCCTGTTTGAACAGGAGAAGTGTCTGCTCTTCAAGACTGCCTTTTGGGATTGCGATATCAAGCATATTAATTCTCCTTCTACATGGGTCTGCTGATTAAAAACTTTGCTGCTATAGTCTGCTGCATAACAATCAATAAAATATTAACCGCAGATGAACGCGGATAAACGCAGATACAATGCAGCAGATCTGCGTTCATTTGCGTTTATCTGCGGTTTGAATTCTCATAAGTTTGGCGGGAGACTTAATTAGAGACGATAATTCCATCAAATACACGCTCAGCCGGGCCTTCCATAAAAGCTGCCTCATCGGTAAGAGTGATTATCAATTCTCCACCTTTTGTATTTACCCTGACCCTCCTGCCAGTCTTTCCAAGTCTGCTGGCTACAGCAACGCATGCCACGGAACCGGTACCGCAGCTTAAGGTCTCAGCCTCCACCCCGCGCTCGTATGTGCGTATGGTGATCTCATCAATTGAATCCACACACGCAAAATTCACGTTTATCCCCTTCGGGAAGACAGGATCATAGCGAATTACGGGTGCTATATGCATCAATTGAGGTACAAGTGAATCCACGAAAATGACCGCATGAGGTACACCGGTATTGACCGCCGACACACTGTAGTCGTGCATATCCACCTCAAGGAACTCACCCTCTCCTCTTGAAGGGATTCTCTCCCGCATAAAAACAGGTTTGCCCATATTTACCGTTACCCATGTCCTGTCCTCAATCCGGGAACTTATGGAAAGAACGCCTGCAAGCGTTTCAACAGTTGCGTTCTTTTTTATATAACCTTTATCAAGCGCATATTTCACAAAGCAGCGGATGCCGTTGCCGCACATCTCTGCTTCTGTGCCGTCTGAGTTGAATATCCGCATTCTGATATCTGCTCTATCTGAGCCTCCAAGGTATAAGACGCCATCAGCTCCTATCCCGAAATTGCGGTCACAGTACTTTGCCGCAAAGGCTGATTTTTTATCAGCATGTATGACCTCTTCTTTACACTCATCTATCAGGATGAAATCGTTCCCGTTGCCCTGCAGCTTTGTGAAATGAACCATATCGCTCACTTGATCTTTTCCTTCTTTAAAGCTGAGGATATCACTGATCCCGCTGTCTTAACCACCATGTACGCCCCGCCCACTATCAGTAATGCTGGTGCAGTGACCATACCTGCGGCTACCGTTATCCCTGCACCTGCAAGCAGGGCCATATCTCTGTTTGTAAGAAAGCTGGAAACCTTCTCAAGTATGGATGATTCGATATCCACGGCATCGGTCTCAAGGACGATATCTCCTTTCTGAAAAACCTTTATCCACCCGCTCTCTTCCGAGACCAGTACTGCCGTGGCTGAGTTATCAAATGATGTTATTCCTTTTGCAGCAGCATGCTTTGTACCAAAACCAAGGAGTGTCTCAGATTTTAATATCCTTGAGCCGTATGCAATCAATGTACCTTCCGGTGTAAAAATCATAGCACCATCAAGGGTAGCAAGTTTTTCGATAACTGTATCCATTCCTTTACTAAGCAGGTCTCCCGTAAACTGAAGCTGAGGATAATGGGGGCGGTAGTTGCCCGTAATATTCTCATGGTCTGCTATAACAAAAAGAGCGCCCTGTTTCTCTTTGGCCAGATTCTTGGAGACATTGAGGATCACACGCATTACCTCAGATTTAGTATCTGAGATCTCTTTTGTTTCGACCATAATATTCTGTTGTATTCTTGATAGGTTATAAGTTTTGGCCTGTAACCAACCATTAAAGCTTTAATCACACAAGCTAATTTATTTAATGGTGATGTTATCAAACCAATACTTCAGGTTGCGCTTGATGTTTTAGAGATAGACCGTGCTATCCAGATCGCAAAAGAAGCTGTAGAGGGTGGAGTGGACTGGATCGAAGCAGGCACTCCATTAATTAAAAGCGAGGGCATGGACGCAGTAAGACAGCTAAGAGCAGCATTCCCTGATCATGTTATTCTGGCAGATATGAAAACCATAGATACAGGCGCCATGGAGGTTGAGATGGCAGCCAAAGCAGGCGCGGATATTATCATTATCCTTGGAAATGCGGATAACTCCACGATCCAGGATGCTATAAGGGCAGCCAGCAAGTACGGCGTAAAACTCATGGCTGATATCCTGTCTACAGACGATCCTGCACAGAGGGCTGTAGAATTAGCAGATATGGGGATCGATTATATCAATGTGCATGTAGGTATTGATCAGCAGATGGTGGGAGAGGACCCTATCAGGATCCTGAAGAAACTCAAGTTAAATATACCCATAGCCGTTGCAGGAGGGCTGGATGCGCAGAGCTCTGCCAGAGCGGTTCTATCAGGTGCAAGTATTATTATCGTAGGGGGAAACATCGTCCGCTCATCCAGTGTAACCGCCTCTGCCCGGGCTATCCGCCAGAGCATTGATGCTCCCGGGATCACAGAAGAACCTGAGAGATCAATAGATGAGCAGACGCTTATCCTGCTGAAACGCGTATCCACGCCCAATATCTCTGATGCAATGCACAGGAAAGGGGCTATGAAGAATATCCACTCTATCTGCCCTGGCACCAAAGCTGTGGGCAGGGCGGTCACAGTCCAGACCTTCCCTGGCGACTGGGCAAAGACTGTAGAGGCTATCGATGCAGCAAAAAAGGATGATGTTATAGTAATCTATAATGGAAGCCCGCATGTTGCCCCATGGGGAGAGTTAGCTACATTGAGCTGTATTAATAACGGTGTGGCAGGTGTGGTGATCGATGGAGCAGTAAGAGATGTGGATGATATCAGGCGCCTTAATTTTCCTGTGTTTGCGACCTCAATAATGCCAAATGCAGGTGAGCCAAAGGGGTTTGGAGAGATCAATGCAGAAATACAGTGCGGAGGTCAGACTGTTAGACCCGGTGATTTTATAGTGGGAGATGATAACGGTGTGGTGGTTATACCCAGGGAAAGGGGGTATGAGGTTGCAAGACGAGCGATCGAGGTTGAAAAAAATGAGCGTAGAATCCGGGATGAGATAAAGAGAGGAAAAACACTATCTGAGGTGCTATATCTTCAAAAATGGGAGAAAAAATAGGATAAGATTTATTATTAGTTTAACTATTATTTATACTATAGTAGGAGATTGAGCTAATCGAAGATGGTATATTGAAAATATCATCATCAATAGTTATATATACTCACTATATAATATGAATTCAGGAGAACTAAATATATGGAACTTACGCCTATTCAGAAAGAAATCCTAACTGCTCTAATTAATCTATACAGGGAGAGAAAACAAGCAATTAAAGGAGAAGATATCGCAGAGGTTATAAATAGAAACCCCGGGACAGTCAGGAACCAGATGCAATCACTCAAAGCACTGGGACTGGTTGAGGGGGTACCCGGGCCAAAAGGCGGATACAAGGCGACTGGCGAGACCTATCGTGCACTGTGCTTATTTGAAATGGATAAAGAAATAATAGTACCGATAAAACGGAATAACGAGTTGATCCCGAATGCTACGGCTGCGGAGGTCAGTTTTACTACGGTCAGGCACCCTGATCTGTGCAATGCAACAGTTCATGTCCTCGGAGATATAAAGAAATTTGATATCGGAGATTCTATCACAATAGGGCCTACGCCTGTAAACAAACTCATAATGCGCGGAGAAGTGATCGGACGGGATGATACAGAGAATACGTTATTATTCATTATACAGGAAATGATATCCCTGCCAAAGCAGCCAATTAAGTACTATGTCAAAGAATTCCCTATAACAATCCCTGCTACTGCCACAATACAGGAGGCTTCAAGGATTCTTGTTGAGAATAAGATCCATGGCGCACCTGTACGGGATAAAAATGCGATCGTGGGCATCGTAACCCTCACAGATATTGGAAAGACACTTGCTGAGGGTAAGACCAGTCTTAAGATCAAGGATATAATGACAAAAAGGATCATATCGGTTGACGGCGAACTGCCCCTTTATGAGGTAGTTAGGGTCTTTAATAAAGAGAAGGTGGGAAGGCTGCTTGTTCGGGTTAATGGCGAGTTTGTTGGGCTTATCTCAAAAACGGATATCTTAGACAAAATTGTCCTTTATTGATTTACATCAGCTAAACCGTTCTCATCATTCTTTTTTAATCTTTTTGTTACCTCAATGAGAGGATGTTTGGCATAATCAAGTATCTTAATATCCGAGAGTGTATGGAGACCTGCTGATGCTGCCGTTTTTTCCATGCCAAGATGCACCTCATCGCCTAACGGGATAACATAAGCATCCATACTTTTTATCCCGAGTTTCTTTGCTGCTACAACCCTGTGATGACCATCCACGAGTATAAGTTTGTTAGGCTTTTTTATTACAACGATCGGCTCAGCCAGTCCTTTCTTAAGTTCGTATATCCTTCCATCGAGCTCGTCTGCATAGATCTTGGGCTGTGTCGGCACAAGTTCATCTATATTGACAGGCTCGCGGATGACATCAACATGAATATTATGGATAGCTTCAAGTGTTTTCTTGAGCGTCCAGACCTTCTGAGGGCTTGTCCTCTCTATATGTGATCGTATGACATCAGAATTCGTAATAATACCGCGCAGATGTTTATTTGAATCCACGACAGGCAATTTTGATTTGCCTGATCTGAATATAACGCGTGCTACATCGCTCATATCCATCTCTGTATCAGCGACAAGCACATCCCGGCTCATGATTTTTGAGACCTTCTCATCAAAACCTTTCTCAAGCATATCCGCGGCTGATATATACCCCATGACCTTGCTATCCCTATCCCGCACTACAGGAAAGCCATCATGTCCTGTCCTCCGTATCAACTGTATGACATCTCTGACTGTGTCTTCAGGAGAGACTGTATCTACTTCCTGTGTCATATAGTCCTTGACTTTTGTATGGTTAACCATGATAGCACCTGTTAATTATTATCAATGTTAATGGTTTCCATTCGTAAAAATTATTGCATTATTGTACCTGACAATCTTTATTACCGATTGGGATCATTTTTTAAAGGGGGTGTGAATAATACGAACAATCAGAGCAATATGCTTCTGTATATCCTAAAAGAAGCTATATCGATCGAGATCTACGGGAAGGAGTATTACTCGATATTCAGCGACATTGTTGAGGATGAGAATCCAAAAGCGCTGTTCAGAGAGCTTTCAAAGTATGAGGCGAAGCATCAGGAACTGCTTGAGAAGGAATACAAAAGGATCTCAGGGAGGTCTATTGATATCAAAGTTCTGGATGAGGAGAGCACAGAGAGAGCCCGGCGTATATTTCCAGAACCCCTGCGGCCTCTAAATATAGAGGAGACAAAGGACGTACTTAAGCTCGGGATCAAAACTGAGGAGAGATCTATTGAACTATACTCAGGCAGCGCACAAAAAACAGAGGATAGATCGGCTAAGGATCTGTTCTTGAAACTCGTGCATTTTGAGGAGGGGCACAAGGAGACACTTCTTGAGGCATTAGATCATCTTGAGCAGGAAGGCTCATGGTATGGTTATTCTCCTCTTGAGATAGAGGGTTGAATGGAGCGCCTGCTCTTTGGTACGGCAGGCACACCGACCAGTTCAAAAAGAAAGAGCAGCATCTCTGGAATCAAGCGGATCCATGAGCTCGGTCTCGGGTGCATGGAACTCCAGTTCCTGCATGATGTCAGGATGGGTGAAAAAACAGCGCGTGCAGTCGGTGAAGTGGCAAAGGAACTCGATATTAAATTAAGTGCTCATGCGCCATACTATACCAATCTTAATACATACGATGCGAAATTTTTTGTGAATAAGGGCAGAATACTTCAGTCAGCAAAGATCGCAAGTATATGCGGGGCAAGAAGCGTGGTGATCCATGCTGCCTCCTACCAGAGGGATATGCCGCAGGCTGTGTACGAGAGAGTAAAAAATACCCTTGGCAGTATCCAGGAACAATTAAGGGACGAGGGTGTGGATATCACACTGCGGGTTGAGACGACGGGGCGCAGGTCGCAGTTCGGGAGCCTTGAGGAGGTGCTTGCCCTGACCGAGGTAGAAGGAGTTTTACCGTGCATTGATTTCCCGCACCTGCACGCAAGGACAGGAAGATATGACTCAGGTGAGGAATTCGCATGGGTTCTGGCGCAAGTGGAGTATACGCTTGGACGGGAGGGGCTCAACGATATGTATATACACGCCACTGGATTAGAAGCTTCAGAAAAGGAGAGAAGGATGCATTTTGCACTAGAAGAATCAGTTTTTAAATATAAGGAGCTGGCACAGGTTTTTTCTGATTTCGATATCAAGGGCATGGTGATCTGCGGATACCCCAATCTTGAGACGGATGCGCTTGCGTTGAAAGAAGAGTACGATACATTGGAGTTAAACACAAAACATTATCATAATTAAAACCCCTCATAAGAAAAAATCAGGTGAACAAAATGTCCAGAATCACAGTCATAGGCGCAGGCGCAGTCGGCGCAACTGCGGCGCAGAGGATAGCAGAAAAAGAACTCGGCGACGTTGTCCTGATAGACATTGTTGAAGGGCTGCCACAGGGCAAGGCCCTTGATCTGATGGAGTCGAGCCCTCTTTTCGGCTATGACTCAAAAATAATCGGCACGAACGATTATAAGGATCTTGGAGGCTCTGATATCGTTGTCATCACAGCAGGGATATCAAGAAAACCGGGCATGACAAGGGAGGATCTGTTAAAAATAAATACAAAGATAATCAGGGAAGTTTCGCAGAATATAGCAACATACGCTCCTGAATCAGTGGTTATCACAGTTACCAATCCTCTTGACCTGATGACGTATGTCGCCATGAAGACCACGAATTTTGAACCAGACCGCGTATTCGGGATGAGCGGCGTCCTGGACTCAGGTCGGTTTGCCGCGTTCATCGCAATGGAACTTGGGTGCTCGGTGCGGGATATACGCGCCATGGTACTCGGCGGACACGGTGACACAATGGTTCCGCTTCCCAGGTTCACCACAGTCTCTGGTGTTCCTATTACAGAATTGATCTCGCCGCCTACTATCCAGCACCTGGTTGACAGGACTGTTAACGGCGGGGCAGAGATCGTCAATCTGCTCAAAACAGGAAGCGCTTTCTATGCACCCTCGGCCGCTGTCACAAACATGGTGGAAGCGGTCATAAAGGACACAAAACAGATCCTGCCTGTATGTGCTTATTTGAATGGTGAATACGGCAAACAGGATATTTATCTTGGTGTTCCTGTAAAACTGGGCAGACGCGGTGTGGAAGAGATCATAGAGTTAAAACTGACCGATGACGAGAGAAAAGCGCTGGATAGATCCGCAGAGGCTGTTAGATCAGGCATAGCCTCTCTCAATATATCAGGTTAAAAGCCGCTATGAGTCGATTGTTTATGGTAATGGTAAAGATTATATAATAAAAAAACTCACTGATATTTAATGATCGGAACTCAGGAACTGGTATTGATTCTAATTGCAGCTCTGTTTTTGTTCGGGCCAACAAAACTCCCTGAATTAGCACAATCCCTGGGTAAAGCAGTCGGAGAGTTCAAGAGGGCACAGATTGAGACTGAACGTGACCTGAGAGGAGCAAATAGATTATTAAATGATAAAGATATAAAAATACATAACCTGGCTATTGAGATGGGTTTAGATGCACAGAATAAAACACCTGAGCAGCTCGTTGAAGAGATACGCTCCAGAATAAAAGATAAAGATTTAACTGTAAAAACAGGGAGTACATGATCATCGGACCGCAGGAGATTGTACTGGTATTTCTGGTAGTCATCATCCTGTTTGGTGCAAGTAAGATACCAGAACTTGCACGCTCACTCGGCAAGGCAACGGGTGAGTATAAAAAAGCCAGACAAGAGACTGAGAATGAACTGAGGGATGTTGAGAGATCACTTAAAGAAGGTCATCCGATCGAAGAAAAGTCTCCAAAAATAAAACAGATGGCCAATGACCTTGAGATAGCGGTTGGGGACAAGAGTGACGAACAACTGCTGGATGAAATACAGAAAAAGTTGAAAAAATAAAAAATTTATTTCTTCTTTGTCTTCTCTTTTAACAGGAATTTTAATAAATCCCTGCTAAGACGGGTCTCTCTTCCCAATCTATCAAGCATAGCAGATTCGGATAAGCCCTCTGTCTTAAGTTCCTGCATCCTGTCAAAGACCTCAGGCTTGATCTCAGAATATTCATTTATATCCTTTCTGTGACCCCACACATCGCCTTCCAGCAGGGCTATGCTCTGCATATCCAGGAACATCTTGGTAGAGTTTGATATTGTTCTGATATACGAACTGGGTATATGGATTGCCTTAACATTAGGACATGCCTGTACTAATGCGAAAATGTCTTTGTTCGATGGTCTGAAAGCAAGATGAATAATTTTTTCACCTGATCCGAGTGAATTAATCTCTTCTTTTGAACTAACTACCCTAATTCTCATAATATTTTACCTCATATTGTTATACGGTTTTCATACTATTATACTTTTTCACATAGTATAGAAATTTGCTAATTTAAGAACTTATACAATTTCACCATATAAATAATTTTCTAAGACAAGAGGATATTTAGAATAAGTTAATCTTATGATAAGCATTATCAGTACCCGTTAATATCCTGATCTTCAGGGTTGTATATGCTAAAGGATAGAAACTTATTACACCCTTGAACAGTCTCGCATTTTAATCAGAGATACTGTGCCTGACTGCAAACCCCTTAAATTCCCCGGTATATCTCTCAGGTATTATTTCCACACCCTCCACCCTTGCATACTCAGGTCCTCCCATGCACCACTGTACCATTTTTTCAACCTCACCTTGCTCACCTTCAAAAACCGCTTCAACACGTCCATCCCCAAGGTTCATCACCCAGCCTGTAAGACCCAGCTCCTGCGCCCTGTCCTTCGTGCTTGATCTAAAGAATACTCCCTGAACCCTTCCCGAAACAAAGATATGCACTCTCTTTTTCATTTCATCGCACCTCTTTGTTTTAGAATCTCAACATTCTCCCAAAAAACCTTTCTATCTTTTTCTGTTCTCTTGAGAGATCCTGCCAGGCTCATATCATTTAATATTTCCAGAATGTCTTTTATTGGTATTTTTATATCAAAATTGCTCTTCAGGCCTTCTCTTATATCTTCATGTGTCATGGGGTGTATCAGCACCCTTTCGATAAACCCGGCAAGATCCTCATAAAGAGCCCATGGATATATTATCCACTTCCATTCATCCTGTTTCTCACCCCAGTAATCAGGGATAAATATTGAAGAGGTCTTGTAATGCAGGACTGCAGTTCTGATTTCGGCAGGATTCTTCCTGTTTATGTGATCAGTAACCACAAAAAAGGTATCCCCGGTATCTGCGACATCATCCACGACCAGTATCCTTTTTCCAGATATATCAGCCTCTATAGGAAGGGAATATTTTATTTTCGCTCTTCCGGATGCTGCTGCTATTCCCCAGTGCTCGGTCTTTACAGATACAAGATCTTTTTGGATAAGAAGATCACAGACAGTACACGCGGGTACAAACCCGCCTCTTGCGATGCCTATGACCAGATCTGGTGTAAACCCTGATCTTTTTATTTTATTCGCCAAGATCTTAGCAAGTCTGTAGGCCTCATCCCAGCTTACCATGTGGCATCTAAAAGAATTCCCATGCTTTTCTACTGAACCTGGATCGTGCATAGTAATAGATACTCCTGACCATGAAAGCAGAAAACAACCGAGGCTGATTTAAAAGGAAAGAGATGCAGGTTTACAGAAGTCCAGATCTCTGCAGTAACATCAAATCTTCAGTGTTTAATTTCTCACCAAGTTTGAATTGATTATATATCTCTTCGGCTTCCTTCTTGGTTTTTTCTCTGATAGATTCTTCCTTACTTTCTTTTGTCTTTCTCTTTAATCCGATTATTACTTTATTAAGTTCTCGGATCTCTTTCTGGGATTGTATAAATAGTCTGTGCTGTTCGTCAGCAGTTTCCTGAGCTTTCACAAATTCTTTATGTGCCTCATCTGATTCCGATCTTATCCTATCAGCATCTTTAAAAATTACGATCATTTTATCATGATACTTTTGCGCCGCTTCAGCATACTCCTTAACCCTGTTATGATATGCTGCCGCTTCATCACGCAGGACTTGAGCTTTTTCAAGTAATGATTTTAGTTCACTGCTGCCCTCAAGCTGCTGCTTTTTATGCTTGAGATCTTCAGTCAACGAGGCTATGTTATCCACAAGTTCTCTCTCTTGAGAAGGTGTCAATACCTCGGTCTGTTGCTTAAACTCCAGCCTATCTATTTCCCTTTTTAACTCCTTCAGGGATGGTCCGTTACCAAGATTTAATTCCTTTCGGATCTTATCGATTTCAGCATATACCTTATTGGCCTGCTCATTTAATTCATCACGTTTGAGTTTAGCCTCACTTACCTGATGGTTATTCTCATCTCGCAACTTTTTGAGCTGCTGTGCCTCATCGATCAGTTCTTTGGTACTTTTATTTAATTCGTTTCTTTTACCAGCCCATTTACTTGCTTCCAAGTTGAGCTCATTTCTTTTATTTTTGTATTCTTCTGATTTGTCCTTCAAGTCGTTCTTTCGGTTCTGTAACTCATTCAACAATCTATATGTCCTCCTTTTCCAACAATCGTTGGGGTTATGCATTTCATAATGCACGATACATATCCCGGCTTACCCGGGACAGCTTTTCATCAGTATACTCTATACTATGCATTGATTAAGAATTAAGATAATCCTGTCATTGTGAGATTCTATATTTGAATCCTCAAAACAATTTGAAATTATCTTTTGGTTTACTCCTAATCAGTACATAAAGAGTATATGTTTCCTTCACTTACTATCACATTGCTCTTAACCTTTTCGGATGGGAAAGGATTTGTATTGTTACGAGAACATTATATCTATCCAGGTTAAAATGAACCTGAAAGAGGCACCAGATGACTAAAAACCTTGTATTCATAACAGTAATAGGTAAAGACCAGAAGGGAATAATCGCCAGGGTTTCAAACGCGGTCTTCAAGCACAATATCAATATCGAGGACCTGAACCAGAAGATCATGGACGGCTATTTTGTGATGACCATGCTGGCTGATATATCTGATTCCATAATAACGATCGGGGAATTAAAAAAAGAACTTGCGGTAATAGGGACTGAGATGGACCTCTCAATACAGGTCCAGCATGAGAATATCTTCAAGGCAATGCACAGGGTGTAAGGATGGAATACTCACTTGAAGAGGTCATGGAAACAGTCAGGATGACCCTTTACCATAATTTTGATATAAGGACGGTGACGCTCGGCATAAACCTTAAAGACTGCATCCACTCAGATCCTGGAATTTTCAAATCGAATATATATGAGAGGGTCACAGGATATGGAAGAAGACTCATCATCGAGGCAGGGAAGCTTGAGGATAAATACGGCATCCCGATAGTGAATAAAAGAGTGTCCGTAACCCCGGTCTCTCTGATAACCGAAGCCCACTCAAGTGAAGCGCAGTTTGAGATCGCAAAGACACTTGATAAAGCAGCGCATGATGCGGGTATAGACTTCATAGGCGGATACGGGGCGCTTGTTCAGAAAGGGATGACAAAGGCAGATGCACGGCTCGTAGACTCACTGCCTGATGTCCTATCAAACACTGAGCGTGTATGCGCTTTTCTTAACGTAGCCACAACAGTATCGGGTATGAACATGGATGCTGTTATAAAACTTGGGAATATCCTGAAGGATATCTCAAATAGAACAGAGAATGGAATAGGATGCGCAAAATTTGCAGTTTTCTCAAACGCACCAGAGGACAACCCATTCATGGCAGGGGCTTATCACGGTGTTGGGGAGCCGGATTTTTCACTCAATATAGGGATTAGCGGTCCGGGTGTGGTAAGAAGCGTTGTTGAGAAGAACAGGGACTGCGACCTGACTGAGCTCTCCGAGATCATCAAGCGCACTGCTTTTAAGATTACACGTGCAGGTGAGCTGATCGGCAGGGAACTTGCATCCAATATGGATGTCCCTTTCGGGATAGTGGATATCTCACTTGCATCGACCACAAAGGTAGGTGATTCGGTTGCAAGGATAGTTGAGCTTATGGGTATAGAGAAGATGGGTGCGCCCGGCAGTACTGCTGCGCTGGCGCTTCTTATCGATGCGGTAAAGAAAGGCGGGGCCATGGCATCAGGGAACGTTGGAGGATTAAGCGGTACTTTTATCCCTGTGAGTGAGGATTCCTGCATGAGCGCAGCGGTAAAAGCAGGTGCGCTCTCGATCGAGAAGCTTGAAGCCCTGACTTCTGTCTGCTCTGTCGGGCTTGATATGATCGCTATTCCTGGTGATACGCCTGCTGAGACGATATCAGCCATAATCGCTGATGAACTCTCCATAGGCGTGGTGAATGGAAAAACTACAGGTGTCCGGCTTATCCCTGTCCCGGGCAAAAAAGCCGGGGATTATGTGAATTTTGGGGGCTTGCTGGGTGAGACCTATATAATGGAGGTAAACAGGTTCAGTCCCCGTGAGTTTATACTGCGCGGCGGCAGGATGCCAGGCCCGATTACAGGCATGAGGAATTAAAGCAGAGCCTTACCAACAGCCCTGAAAGCTTCTTCAAGCTCGGAGAAGTCTGGTATGGATGCCTCTCTAAGGATATGCACACCGCTCATCATAGTATTCCCTCCAAGCAGGCACCCGACTATCATTTTTTGAGTGTGGTTTGAGAATCGTACGATCTCCTGGGCAAGCTGTCTTGAGTCCAATACGGCCGAAGGGACTGCTACAACAAATGCAATATCCCATTTATCCTGATTACGGATCATGATATCAAATGCACGGGCATATCTATCTGCTCCGGCATCTCCAACTACATCTATCGGGTTCTCATAGCTCCACTCTGGTGTCAGGAAGGAGTTGAGATTATCCAGCAATTCCTGTGGGAGCTCTACAACTTCAATGCCGTACATCTGCGCATAATCTGCAGCAAGAACTGCAAAGCCTCCGGCATTGGTTATTATGATTGCCCTGTTCCCCTTCGGGTAATCCTCAGAGGCAAGCAGCTCACCTATCTGGAATGCCTCTCTCAGGGAATGTGAAGCAATGACTCCAGCCTGCCTGAATGCTGCCATGTATACCTCGTAGTTCCCGGCGACAGCACCTGTATGGGTTGATGCTGCCTTCTGACCTTTCTTTGATGCCCCTGATTTTATTGCTACAACACATTTTTCCTTCGCCACTTCCCTGACAACGTTCATAAACTCACGGCCGTTTTTTATCTCCTCAATGTAGAGTACTATGGCTCTTGTATTAGCATCATCCCTTGCGAATTTCAAAAAATCATTGAAACCCAGATCTGCCTGATTGCCCACACTTATGACAGCAGAGAGCCCAAAACCTATATCCTCTTTCAGGCTCCAGTCCACTACCGTGGTAATGACAGCACCGCTTTGCGAAATGAATGCAAGGTTTCCGGGTCTTGGAGATTCAGGGCCGAATGTCGCATTGATCCTTTTATGCGGCAGGATAATCCCAAGGCAGTTCGGACCGATCATCCTGATGCCATACTTTTGTGCAATCTGCACAACCCTATCTTCAAGGACTCTCCCTTCCTCGCCTATATCCCTGAAGCCAGCAGATATAACAATCGCCAGTTTTACACCTTTTTTACCCGCTTCTTCAATAGCCTGCGGGACGATTGCTGCCGGGATCGTTATAACCGCAATGTCAACACTGCCAGGGATAGATTCCATGGATGGATATACTTCGCGCTCAAGTATCTCTTTTCTTTTGGGGTTTACAGCATATAATTTACCCGAGAAGTCCAGTAGATTCCTGAAAACTGCATATCCGACTTTATTGGGATCAGAAGAGGCGCCAATAACAGCGATAGATTCGGGATAAAAAATCCCTGCAGAGATCTCCTTCTCTATTTTTTTAACAGGCTCGATAACCACATCGGTTGTATAAATCCTCGCATCGACAACGCACGCACCTTTCTCATACAGTATCAGCGGATTAATATCAAATTCAACCATATTACGGTTCTCATAAAATAGTCTTGATACTCTGTCAATGATTCTGGCAAGCTCTTTTTCATCCCTGTGCGGCTCGCCCCTGTAACCCCTTATCAGAGCATATCCCCTTATCTCTCGTATCATCTTCTCTATCTCGTCCATCTCAACAGGAAGCACTTTTAGTGAAACGTCCTTCATAAGTTCGATAAGTTTTCCGCCAAGTCCAAAAGTAATGATCCTGCCAAAGGACGGGTCGATTTTTCCCCCTATTAGAAGTTCAAGCCCGGGAGGCATATGCTTTGCAATGAGTATACCGGTTATATCGGCACCGGGGACATTTTTCCTTATATTCTGCATTATTTTGTTGAAGGCCTTCTTAATCTCGTCTATGTTTTTTATTCCGATTATAACCCCACCGACATCACTTTTATGGATTACCTGTGGAGAGACTATTTTAGCCACAACAGGATAGCCAATCCTTTCTGCTGCCTCTGCAGCCTCATCAGCGTTCTTTACAATCTTATACTCTGGAACCGGGATCTCATACCTCTTTAGCAGATCGTATCCTTCAGGCTCGCTTAATAACCTCTCTGACATAGCTTACCCCGCCAGGTGTGCCTTTATCCATCCAGAAATGAACGAATTACTAACTTTAACCATACTAACTCACTCCTCATGATAGGTTTACCATTTTCTTATATAAACTTTCCTAGACGGAGGAGGACATACATACGCATGTTCAGCGACGAATAACCTGCGACCACAAAACCGCCATCTTCAGCTAAATGGATCGAGGATGCATAATCATCATATTCTTCCCCAAAAGTTTTATTTCATTGTTCGATACCATTAGAATCCGTTTTCACAAGCCAGTCCAGAAAGACCACCCGATTTAATTATCACATTCGCTCTTTCGATTCCCGTTTCTCAAATAATACACCGTGCCAACCGCACTAATTGTAAAAAACCCTGCCATGAGACCGAATGTTTTCAAGAGAGAACTCTTTGCTTCCTCGTTTATAGTTAAAGGAACCGTTCGCCTGAATATCATCACATTACCATTCTTATCAATCCCTCTCAATTCCACATCCAGCAGGTACTTCTTGGCAACAGCATTCCTATCAACGGTAAATCGAATTGCAGCATCACCATTCTCACCGGGTTCCAGTTTTCCAATGAAATCTGATTTTTCACTGAATTCAAAAGGCTGGGCAGCATCCTTGAATACCCGTAAAGAGACAGATTCAGCCTTCTCATTACCTGAATTCTTAACTTTGACCAGGATAACAGCTTTGCTCCCTGGTGCCAGATTCTCAGGGGTAAGGGTAACTGAGTCTACTATAAGATAAGGAGCGGGCTTGATGGGGATCTTAAGGTCAAGGGTTTTTGTCCTGTATGTGCTGCTCTCATCGTTTTCATCTTTATAGGTGATTTCAAGTACTGCGTTATATTCTCCTTCCCTTGCATTCTCATCTATATCTACATAGAAATTTGCCTGTTTACTTTTGCCCTCTTCGATTATGCCGAGGCTGTCCTCATCCGAGTAGCTGTAAGTGGATTTTAACCCTTCTGGCAGTAAGAGCTTTACCTTGACGTTTTCCGCATTGCCTTTTCCTATATTGTCGATATTCACTGACAGTTTCGCGTCATCTGTATCTGAAATCAGCTTTTCAGGCGATGTCATAAGAGCACCAACCACGAAATCTGCCCGTTTGGGGTCGATATGAACAGGAAACTCTTTTTTCATCCAGCCATCCCCTGTTGTCCAGCCGAGGGTTACGTTATAGGTCCCTTTCAGGGCATTATCAGCCACCCTGAGTTTGTAATGCAGGACATAATAGACCTTATCATCATTTGTCCCTGCTGAAATAGCTAGCCAGCAGCCCGTTCTTATTTGACAGTTCCTGAACCTCCCTGGTGGATTGGGGCAGTCTTCCGTTGTTGATACTTCGTAAAATCTGAGCCGGACCTCTGACCTCGAGCACATCCCCGGTATGCATAGCAAGTTCTGAGAGCTGGTCCAGGTACCATATCACCCTTGCATCCCGCACATCGCGCACTTCGTCTGAGCCTTTATATGCCGGATCAATTTCAACAGCAAAAAATATGGTATCTGTGTTCCCGAAATTATCTTCTATTATTTTTATAGTGTTTATAGCCTCTACATCCGGAGGTAGCAGTTCCTTGATAACGAACTCCTTTGTCCCTACAGTTCCTGCCATCTGCACGGCGAGAACAGATGCCAGAACAATAAGTAACAGCACCAGATATGGGTGATGGGTGACAAGGCCTGCATATCTTTCAATAAACCTGTTCATATTTACCTCCCCATCAGAGCATGGGCTGCATCTCTTGCCCTGAGTTTCTCAAGCTTTTTTTGAGTGCTCCAGTAGTCATAATCCTCTTCCAGCAGTATCAGCACAGGGTTTGCAAGGAGCGCCGCAAGAAGACTGTACCCTATGCCCAGAGCAAGGGTCTGTCCAAGGTTCTGTATGAGCGGCAGGGTAGAGAACGTAAGCGCACCAAAACCCACCATAGTGGTAAGACCTGATCCGATGATGGCTGTGCCTATCCCGTGCACTGCTGTCCTGATGGAGTCAAGCTGACTGGCTCTTTTTGCCCTCTCCTCTTTGTATCTGCTTACCACGAATACACCGTACTCCACTCCAAGACCCAGGATCACAGAGCCCAGGCCCACGGTGGTTATTGAGAGAGGTATTCCAAGCCAGCCGAGCGTTCCCACAGTCCATATCAATCCCAGTGAAAGTGGGATGAATATCAGAAGGCCCTGCGTATACGAGCGTTGTGTAATGAAGAGTAAAAGCAATATAAAGGCTGATGCAACCACAAGAATAAGGGCTGCATCCTTCTTGAGCAGATCCAGCACAGTCATTCTTAGAACCGGCTCACCTGTTATGCTGAATTTTATACCTGGAGGTTTTGGCGTATAATCGATCTGCTCCTGTATAAATCTGGTAAATATTTTAACATTATCTTCGCCTGAGCCGATGTCTGCTGTAACAGACATGAAAGTGGTCCTGTAGTCACGGCTGAAAAAGTCAGATGCCTGCGGAGCAGAGAGCAGCGTATCTGTTATTTCCTGAGCCGAATACTCTTTTTTGCCCCTGAAAAAAACAGCAGGCGATATGATGCCTGTTACACTCTTTTCATCCTGCAGGGCATTATCAAGGAAAATAAGGGACTGTATCACCCGGGGATCGCGTATATCCCTGACCGCATTTTTTGAATCCGCAGATTCATCGATCTGCACAGCTATGACTACCGTATCTCCTTCTCCGAATTTATCCGAGACGCGGTCATTGATTCTGTATATGGGCAACTCTGTAGGCATCAGCTTCCTGATATCCGAACTTATGGTCACATCCTTGATGCCGATGCCCAATACGATCGTAAAGAGAATTATGAATACAGCAAAGAGCCTGGTGTATCTCTTTTGCAGCTCTGCAAGCTTTTTCAAACCAGTTTCAAGAAAATCTGCCATGCTACTCACCTCTTTCCTGTTTCCGGTGCAATTCTTCGGGTAGTTGCAGCCAGAAACTTTAGCTCTGTTTTATCCATAATTGTAAGTAGTTACTTACATACAATTAAAACCTTTGCTTTAAGAATATTAAAAAGATCAGTGATTTCTCTAAAATATGCAAAGTACTTTGTATATGAATGCATGAGAGATGATCGCCTATGAGTCTTGGCAATACTGGACAAGATGAGGTGTTTTGCTAAAGTAAATGTGATTCGATGGGACATATGATAAATACCAAAATAAAACCTGTACAGGGCTATCAGATTTGCCCTTTTTGCGGTGGAAGTGTAGAATACTCCGGCATCAGCAGCGGTCATATATTCCCCGCTATACACACCGGACAGATGTACATATGCAGGGAATGCGGTTATCAGGGGAGTTTCATAATCGAAGTTGATGATCCTGATGAAGTAAATAAGATAAAGGAGGCTTTAAACACATACGATGAAAATATTGAAACTCCTGCATTCAGTTTTCCTGATAAGTGGCGGTGGTTCTGGAGGATAATGCTGATACTGATAGTAGCTGGATTGGTGTTTGAGGTTATTGTAATGATCTAAGGCTACTGAACCCTCTTCTTTATCATATACATCTGCACTTTCTTGGCTTTCGCCAGGTTCAAAACCCTTTCAAGTCCCGCCTTTTCAAGAGGTTCTATCATGATATATCCTCTATCCGCTGCATCCTGGAAAAGCTCAAGACCAAGTCCTGTTACAGATGTAACAGACCATACGGGGAATTCTGCATTTTATGCACAGCATCGATGTTGCAGGGCGGGCCCACAAAACCTATAGAGCGGGAGCCTCTTTTTATTGAACTCAGCAGCGACTCCATCGTCAATGAGTGCACGTATATAGAGCCTGCTGAGCGCAGTATATCCTCACTTGTCTGTGCCACTATGGAGACCGGCTTCCAGGGTTCGTCCTCACTTTTTACCGTCATAACCGCGCTGTCTATCAGCCCATCTTCCAGTGCGTACAGCAGCATGGAAGTCACAACCCCTCCGTCCTGTCCTTTCACCTCAGAGAGCAGGGATTTTGCAGTAAAGACATCGCGCACTTTCCCGATAAGGCTTGATTCCGTGGTTATGGTGCGGGGACACTGGTTATAGCACACTCCGCACGCAGTGCACCGTCCTTTAAGGGCAGGTTTTCCTGCTGCGATGGATAATACTTCACAGCTCGCTACGCATGCCCCGCAGAGCGTGCAGATACCGGGATCGATGATTTCGCGCTTAAGTTTGCTGAACGATATCCTTTCTCTGTCCTTCAGGAAGCGCCGCACACGGATTACGCTTTTGTCAGCATCTATATTATTCGGAACCTTATAATTTTTTCCGCGCTCATCAGTTTATATTATCTGAATTTTCGATACCCTTTGCAAATATTTCGATGAACGCCTCAAACTCCTTTTCGCTGATGCCCAGAACCTCATCAGCGTGTATTCTTTTAAATATAAGTATGCAGTAGGGATAGCCGAGAAAGGTTAATGCTGCCGCCCGGGTATCAATGCTACGCATTTTTCCTTTTTTTATCTGTAGATCAAAGTACTCGCTCAAGCGTGCTACCGCCATCTGTGGAATAGTGGCTGTGATCTCAGCAATCTCAGGCTTTCTTCGTCCTTCTTCGAGTGTTAAAAATACCATGTCGATGTTATCGCTGAGAGCTTTCATGATGTACCTGCCAAGGCTGAGAAGACCAGTTCGAAGATCTGCCTCTTTTTCCATAGAGGCTATTAAATCAAGTGTTTGGAGGGCTTCTTCACGGACTTTGATTATAACTGTTCTCAGGATGTTCTCCTTTGACTGGAATTTGCGGAACAGAGTCACTTCGCTGACGTCTGCTTCCTGTGCAATCCTCCGGGTAGTTGCACCTTTGTATCCTTCACTTGAGAATACCTTAATGGCAGCATCCAGGATTTTTAGTTCAGTTCTATCCATGTTTGAAAGTAATTACTTACATACATTTAAACTTTTGCTTTAAGAAATGGGACGGTGATCCTCTTAAAATATGCAAGGTACTTCTTATTTGAATGAATCATACGAAATTGCTTTATTTCATCCAAAACTCCTGATTTGAGATACCTGGATCTATGTTTCGATAACCAGAGCGCCTATGTATCCACAGTCCTTGCAATGATACATATAACCAATTTGCCCTCCGAGGTAGTATGTAACATTACTGGAATTACATACAGGACATAGCAGAGATATTTTTGAATGGTTTTTCTTTCCCTCTTCAAGGATCATCTCTTCAATTTCGTCGAGTTCTTTGTCATTTTCCATTGTATCAACCATATTTATTGCTCTTTATGTACCTTTTTATCGGTATTTTATACTTTTAAATAAAGGTGCCCATGGATAGTTAAAGAATCATAAGTAATTCTCTCAAATTGATTACAAAATTAAAGCTGCTATTAAAGGAGTTTCGGATTATTTTATTGTCAAGAATGAAGATGGAAAGGTTACTGTAGTTCCTGATGATGAGAATCGAAAAAGTGCCAGGCTTCGTGATGGTAAATGCTTGATTTTTACTACAGATTTTGAAAAGCCTGCTCCAGAGGTAATTTCACAGTACTTTGGAAAAGATGATATTGAAAAGATTTTTAATTGTTTCAAAAGCTGGCTTGAAATGCAGCCAGTAAGACATTTTGAGGAAGGGCATATTGATGTTTATATTTTCATATGTTATCTTGCTTATCTGGCTATAGCATTGTATAAACAACAGATAAGTGCTAATGGTTGGAAAGGGGTGAGGGAGGGTTTGGATGAAATGGGAAGAATCAGAAAAACTACACTTACTGTGGGAGGAGAGAAAATTGAAAAACTTACAGTTTTCACGAAAGAACAAAAAGAGATTTTGAAAAAGTTGGGTTTGGAAGAGGAACTATTTCAGATGTAGTCTATAAAACCCTGAAAGTCAGGATATAAGACCTCTACTTGCAATAATCTCTAACGGAGAAGATATCAGATTTTACTCTCCTTTTTGGAGAACCGTTTCTAACTTTTCGGATACTTTGCTTTATTCAATAAAAAGAGTTGACTTAAATAATAATGAAACTATAGAACGATTGGAAAAATTACTCTCAAAAGAAAATTTAGATAATGAAAATTTAGATGATTATATCCAAGAAAGAGAGAATGAAATTAAAAATGCAAAGAAAGAGATTGAATCATTAACGAGCAATTATAAAAATAAAGAAGAAGAAATCTTAAATGAAAGAAAAATTTTAGAAGATAAAATCGGTGAAATTAAAACTCATATTTCTGAAAAAGATAAAAAGATTCTTGATTTGAAAAACAATAAAGAAGAAGATATTAGAAAATTAAAAGAAAAATATAGATTGCCAATTATAGAAAAAAGGATTGCTCAGCCTAATAAAGACACAAAAGTACTGGATACTTCTGAATTTTCTGGATTAAATCCAGAAAAGTCTATGGCAGATTTGGCGTATGAAATTTTAAAAATATCAGACAACCCAATGCACTATATAGACATTTGGAAGAGAATGGAAGAAATAGGTTATAAAACAACTGGAAAAACACCTGAAAGAGGTGTTAATGCTAACATGTGCACAGATAAAAGATTTGCAAGAGTTGGTAGAGGAATTTGGACCTTGAAAGAAGGGAATTTATCAACAGAAATGCCAACTTTTGACGAAGATGTAACTCCAGATTTTGAAGTTAAAGAAGGAGAAATAGAAATTTTTGCCAGTCATAAAAAAGAATTTTATAAAGCAACATATTATTCGCAACATAAGATTATTTACAATGGAATAGTTTATATTTCACCGTCAGCTGCTTGTATGGCAATAACTAAAACAAGTTGTAACGGTTGGGTTTTTTGGAAATTCAAAGATGAAAACGGGAAAGAGCATTTGTTAAGTGAATTAAGAGAAAATAATTATTAGCTGTATTTTATACTACATAAATTATACGCTTTTCTGCGTTATTTGTTAAGTAACAGTTTTGCACTATATCTCCAGTATATTTTTTAGTTTTAGATTCACTTCTTTCCTTAGCTCTTCATTAGTTTCTCCAATCTCACCCACAATTAAATCTTTCAGCACCGTTGCGATCTTATCAAGCTTTATGACCGAATCAACTTTCAACCCTGCAATTCTAAAGCCAGAATGATTCTTTGTTATCAAAACATCCACGTCTGAAAGTTCAGATGGTATTTTTGAGGAAATAAATGCCATGATTACATCTTTATCGCCTTCGTATAGCACTAAAGCCGGTCTAAGCTTTGCAGCGGTTAAATCAGTAAATGGAAAAGGCACAAGCACTATTTTTCCTTTCATTTATATCTGACCTTTAAATCCGCTATTTTATAAATATCCGGCTCATTCTCAAAGAAACTTGATAATGACTTTTCGGAAAGCTTCATCAACGAAACGATTTCTTTTTCGTATAAAAGCTCATCAACCTTTTTCGAAATCTCGATTACATACCGCTTTATATCCCTTACTTCGGTTTCTAAATTCATCATGTTTATTAACATCTTTACGATATGCATATATAAAAACATGATTGAGAAGTATTTCAAGGAGAACTCATACCTATGTTATTTTCGTGCCCCTTTTTGTCGATTTATGCCTTAGCAATAAATAAGCGATAGATGCCCTCATGCACCCACGCCATGATGCTCCGCACCTTCCAGTGCAGAGTCCATGACCGGCGTGCCTCGAAACACAAGAGAGAAAGCATGATAGACAGGACACCTGAAGAAAACGCTGGGAAAACACAAATCAGCAGCGTATATCCACAGGTTAAAATACCGCTGCGCAGGTCTGCTCCTGCGTAAAGAAAACAGGTAGAGCGGTGCTGTGAGCACTGTGCAGAGTACCTGAATATCGGATTTCAAGGACGGCACAGCAAAGAAATTGTTCGGTGAAATGGGGCTGTTTTCTCTTTGTTCATTACTGAATGAATCCATCTCCTGCAAAGGGATGCGCCAGACGAAAGCTGCATACGGGAATACTGAAGGCGACAGGGGTTGCGTACATCCGTTAGATAATCTTGAGCCTGAATAGCAACTGTGGCGCTAAAATTTGGGGCACAAATTAAACTATACAGGGCATGATAAACCACTATCATTTGCCATGTTCAGATAGATATTGTTCTATTGCATGTCTTGATGAATACCATATCTTCCCTATTTTTACCGCATCCAGAACACCCTGCCTTGCTCTTAGACTCAGATATTCTTGAGAATAAGGTGTATTTTCAGCAAGTTCTTTGAGTGGCAGCAGTTCATTAACTCCACCGAAGATAGAAAGATACATCGTTAGGCTCTCATCTACAGCCTTTGCAACGAAATTGACAAATAGACCGGGATTTCCTGCATCCGCTGCTCTCAGGAACCTGTAATATTTTCCTCTATCCTCTATTTTGAGAACTATTGGAGGATAACCCTGAGCAATTAAATACAGGTTGGTGAGCAGACGAGACACTCTACCATTGCCATCTATGAATGGATGGATCTCAACGAATCTATGGTGAAGGCGAGCAGCGACCTCAACAGGATGCCTTTTATATTGGGGAATTTTTTCAATAAGCTCATCCATCAATTTAGTTATTTTTGACCAGTCAGGCGGAGTTTTTGCCGAGCCAGTTATTCTGACGTTCTTGGTACGATATTTTCCAGCATCCTCCAGAATGCCTGCTGTAACTACTTCATGAATCTTCTGAATTATAACATGGTCTATCGTCTTTTTCTTCTTTGCAATATCCTCTATTAAATCGAATGCTTTGGCGTTATTTGTTGCTTCAAGGTGCTCACGTAGTGATTTTCCACCGATAGTAATACCTTCTTCAAGAACAAGTTTTGTCTCCGGGAGTGTCAGAGTATTCCCCTCTATTGCATTTGAGTGATATGTATGCAGCAGCCTCATCTCTTCATGCATCTTTTTTACAGCATCGGCTGGAAGAGGGCGAAGTGAGTTAAGCTTATGCATTTTTTCATTTATGCGTGAAAGAAGCTTTTCCTGAAATAATGATATATCGGTATTGGACATAATTTAACATATCCGATATGACATTAGAGTATATATCGGTATCGGTTAAATTTAGAATAATCCGATACAGTATTATTTCATGCCTCCCCTTCTGGTAAACGCCAAAATAACGTATGAACGATAGAAACACTCATGCGTGACGGTGTACCTGGAAACACAAGGGAGAGAGTATGACAACAAGGACACCTGAAGAAAACGCTGAAAAAACGCAAAACAGCAGCGGATATCCACAGGTTAGAATCCCACTGAGCAGGTCTGCTCCTGCGTAAAGGGAACAGGTAGTACAGTGCTGTGAGCATTGTGCGGAGTACCTGAACGTTGAGGAGAATGGGGCTGGTTTAAATTAAATAATTTAAACACGTTAATGTTTATAGATATTATCGTGATGGTCATAATCTTCCAGTGTGACGGTCTTTGATTCCTCATCAACAGAAAAAATTAACACGAAATGTTTATCCACATGGACTCTTTTCCAATCATTCAAAGGTGCACGAAGATTCTTATATCTGTGGGGGTTCAACAAGATTTTATCGATTTTTTTAAGAATAATCTCAACCTGTTTCCTGTTTTTTTCACAAACTTCTTGAGGGCCTTCTCAAGATCAGGCTTTATCTTTAATGTGTACACAAAGATATCAAAGGCCTAATCTATCTCTCTATTACTTGCGGAAGTACTGACTTAAAGATAAGATTTAAATCACATGCCGTTATATTGGCGATAGTTCCGGGCCCGTAGCTTAGCCAGGTGGAGCGCTCGGCTGATAACCGAGAGGTCCTGCGTTCAAATCGCAGCGGGCCCATATTGATTTTTGAGAAAAAGCAGGCAATCGAGAGGAGATCAAAATGGATACTAAACTTTACTACAATGCAGATTCAGTTTCAATTTATAACGATGATATCTTAAAAACAGACTGCATACCACATGAAACTATTGATTTAATTGTTACCTCTCCACCATATAATGTAGATATTAAATATAATTCTCATAATGATAAAATATCTTATGAGGATTATTTGATTTTTACTCAGGATTGGATTACTAGATGTTACGAATTTGCAAAGGATGATGGGCGACTGTGTTTGAATATACCTCTTGATAAAAACAAAGGTGGACAGCAGAGTGTATATGCTGATATTACTACAATTGCAAAAAAGGCTGGTTGGAAATATCATACCACTATTATATGGAATGAACAGAATATTTCTAGAAGGACAGCATGGGGTTCATGGCTATCTGCATCTGCTCCATTTGTTATAGTACCTGTTGAAGTTATTATCGTCCTTTATAAAAATAAATGGAAAAAGACAGGTGGGAGTCAAAAATCGGATATAAGCAGAGAAGAATTCATGGGATGGACGAATGGGGTCTGGAACTTTAACGGAGAGAGTAAAAAAAGAGTGGGTCATCCTGCACCATTTCCAGTTGAGTTACCCAGAAGATGCATAAAGTTATTTAGTTTTGTTGGTGATACTGTTCTTGATCCATTCCTTGGCAGTGGGACTACGCTTATTGCTTGCTTTGAAACTGGCAGAACAGGAACTGGAATAGAGATTGACCAAAATTATTGTGAATTAGCAAAGCAGCGACTTAAATGTGCAGTATGGGAAAAAATTTAAAACTGTATACAGCGGGCTCATAGATCGGATACAGTTAATTTTAAGTACAATCCTATACAGACCTATCATAAGTGGGAGGTTTTAGTAATGGTCGATCCAATGGAAGACTTCAGACGTTTTGAAGAGGAGATGAATAGAATGTGGGAGGATTTCTGGAAAAGGGAAAGAAGATTTTGGGAAAGGCCGGGCAGACGCATGCCGCCCCGGGGTGAAGAAAGGAGACTGATTGGAGCTGAATACCGTGAGCCACTTGTGGATGTCTTTGATACAGAGGATGAGGTTATCGTTACTGCTGAGGTGCCGGGTCTTGATAAAGATGATATCAAAGTTTATGCTACCGGGAACAGGCTTGAGATATCCTCAGAAAAGGCACCAGAAGTAGCAAAGAAGGAAAAAGAAGAGAGAGAGGAGAAAGGGAATTATATATACAGGGAGAGAAGTGTCGGAAGATTTTATCGTTCGATTACTTTGCCCGCAACTGTGAATCCTGATAAATCAAAAACCTCGTATAAGCATGGAGTTCTTGAAGTAAGATTGCCAAAAACTGAAGTCACAAAGAGAACATCCATAAAGATTGATTGAAAATCAGACTGCTGTGGCATAGAAAATTGCTCATGCCACCCTTTTTATGAAAAATTCATAATCCAGAGTATGATGTAATTAAAAGTTTTATTGGATAATGCCTGAAAGGGTATGGGGCTGGTGAGATTTGAACTCACGATCGACGGGTCTCTCCGAAAATGCCAGGTTTTTGGCGATTAAATCTTTGAGCAGCACGTTCAGTGCTCCAACGGTTCCTCATTGCTTACCGCGTCCGGTTCGCTCGGTAGACCCGTTGCTCATCATAACACCCGGATTATATCCGGTTTTTTCCGCTGGAGCCCGTCGCCATGCCGGACTAGGCCACAGCCCCTGATTCAATCTAGGTCTATCAGAAGATATCGCTATACTATATTTGATTGCTATTAAAACTATTTAATAATCCAATAATAATATTTTTTCTATTTGTGAACTCTTATAGCCAGGCTCTTAAATAATCATAACTCCAAAAAAGTGGCAAATCTGGACAGGATTGACAGGATTTACAGGATATGATTCTACTCACAATCCTGTTATCCCGTCTGAATTTTGAGCAGCTTTTAGATAAATCCTAATAGATGTATTGTATATTAGAACAACTATTGACATGAATTAAAGGAATTTTATGAACATACTAAGACGAGGGCGGCTATCGATAGAACCTGATGAGGATATCATGCGATTCACATCCTCAATGGAGGCAGACCAGAGGATATTCCACGCTGATATTGAAGTGGACAGGGCTCATGTTGTTATGCTGAGAGAGCAGGACATCATCAGTGCTGATGACTGCTCAGCAATCCTCTCTGGCCTGGATAGAATAAAGAGGGAAGGCATCCTGGCACTTGATACATCCTATGAGGATGTGCATATAGCCCTTGAGGCGCGGCTCATAGAACTTGTGGGTGAGGATACGGGGGGTAGAATGCACTCAGCCCGATCAAGGAACGATGAGGTTGCCACATGTATCAGGCTGTCACTTCGCGAGGAACTTATAGACCTCATGGAGGAGGTACATGACCTCATCACAGCCCTTCTCGATACTGCCTCAGAACACCATGAGACGATCATGCCTGGCTATACCCACACCCAGCATGCTCAGCCCACCACGTTTGCGCACCACCTTCTTGCCCATGCGAATGCATATCTTCGCGATATTGCCAGGATAAAAGGCGCATATGAGCGCACAAACCAGAATCCCTTGGGTGCGGCTGCATTTGCTTCAACAGGCTTTCCTGTAAACAGAAAGAGGACAACAGAACTGCTTGGATTTGACTCTGAAATCGAGAACTCCATGGATTCGGTAAGCACGCGCGATTTTATGATCGAGAGCATGAGCTGTTATGCCAACCTCATGATATCTCTTAGCCGTCTTGCAGAGGAGCTTATTCTGTGGGGTTCATCAGAGTTCGATTTTATTGAGCTGGATGATCGGTACTCATCCACATCATCTATAATGCCCCAGAAAAAGAACCCTGATATTGCAGAGCTTGTGCGCGCAAAGACAGGGACTGTTATCGGCGCTCTAACGTCTGTGTTAATGATCTGCAAGGCCATTCCGTACAGCTATAACCGCGATCTTCAGGAGGCCACACCCCACCTCTGGCGTGCCACAGATACTATCAGGTCTTCTGTACGTATGGCCTGTGGTATTATCAGGACAATGAAAATAAAAAAAGAGAATATGGAGCGTACATCGGGTATTGGGTTTATGACTGCCACAGAGCTTGCAGATACCATCGTGAGATCAACAGGCATACCCTTCAGGACTGCACACCACATCGTTGGCTCGAGCGCAAAAGCTGGAAAAACTCCATCCCTCCAGGATCTTGATCGGCTCTCATTGGAGATCACTGGAAGGAAATTGAGCGATATGGGTCTATCTGAAGAGAACGTTAAAGAGGCTCTTGACCCTGTGGAGAACATCAGGAAACGTGCTGTGACGGGTGGGCCTGCGCCAGAAGAAACAAGGCGCCAGATAGCCGCATTAAAGGAAGGAATTGTTCATATTGAGAATGATATCAAGCTGATTCACAAAAAGATAGATACTGCATCCGAGGATCTGGAGAGAACCTGTCAGAAATACTTATAATTGCATCGGAATTCTAAGAGCTGTTGATGATACGGCTATATGTCGAAGAACCCTTAATTATCTATGGGGAATCTGGCATTGAATAAGAAGTGGCACGCCCTTGATATAGATAAGATCTTTCAAATCTTGCACTCGGGCAGATCAGGCCTGAGACCAGATGATGTTAAAGACCGTCTATCAGAGTATGGCTACAATGAACTGCCTGAGAAGAAGAGGATATCACCCATTCAACTTTTTCTCTCACAATTTAAGAATTATCTGGTTCTGATCCTTATCATTGCCGCTGTTATCTCAGCCTTTACAGGTGAGACCACGAATGCGTATGTGATACTGATTATTATCTTATTCATCTCATTACTTGGTTTTATCCAGGAGTACAGGGCAGAGAGGGCGATGGAAGCCCTGAAGGAGATGGTTGCACTTGAAGCCAGGGTACTTCGTAACGGCGGGGTGAAAAAAATCCCGATAAGAGAGCTTGTACCCGGGGATGTTATCCTTGTTGAGGCAGGCGACAGGATAGCAGCAGATGCAAGACTAATAGAGGCGATTAATCTTGAGACTGTTGAATCAACCTTAACTGGTGAGTCCAATCCTGTACCAAAGAGCACCGGGATGCTTGGAGAGGATATCCCTGTCGCAGAGCAGAAGAACATGGTCTTTATGGGCACTATTGTCACACGGGGTAACGGCATAGCGATCGTCGTGGGAACTGGCAGCAATACGCAGATAGGCGATATTGCGCAGATGATCCAGATCAGGGAAGAAGAGCCCCCCCTTAAGATAAAATTCGCCAGGCTTGCCAGGCAACTGGCAAAAATTGTTTTGGTTGCCAGTTTTATTATTTTTATAGTAGGCTCACTTCGCGGGCAGGATATTCTTGATATGCTTATAGTTGCTGCAGCGCTTGCGGTTGCAGGCATACCCGAGGCACTTCCATTCATAGTCACTGCCACCCTTGCCCTGGGCACCCAGAGGATGGCAAAACGCCGTGCAATAATCAGAAAGCTCCCTGCGGTCGAGACCCTGGGGAGCGCTACGGTCATCTGCTCAGATAAAACAGGCACAATAACAAGGGGTGAGATGACCGTTCGGAGGATATACACCGACAGGGTTATAGATGTAGCAGGCAGCGGGTATATCCCTGAGGGAGAGTTCTTAAGAGATGGCGCAAAGATCGACCCTGTCCGGGATACGCAGTTGAACGAGGTTCTGAAAATCGGCGTGTTGTGCAACAATTCCTATCTTGAGTATGATAAGGGATGGCACATAATAGGAGACCCGACAGAGGGAGCTTTGCTGGTAGCTGCAAAAAAAGCAGACGTAAGTCAACACATCAATGAGCAGTACCGGCGCATCGCCGAGCTTCCATTTGATAGCGAGCGGAAGATGATGAGTACGATCAACTCAACACCCGTGGGTATTATGGCATTCACAAAAGGCGCGCCTGAAGTGGTACTTGGAAGGTGTACCCATATTTATGACGGAGGAGAGATCAGGCCGCTGGATAGCGCAGATAAAGACAGGATCCTGGAGGTAAACAGGGCGATGGCCGAAGATGCACTGCGTGTTTTAGCTTTTGCCAGGAGAACCTTTGAGAACGAAGAGTGCAGTGAATACACCACAGCATGTGTGGAGCGAGAACTTGTTTTCACTGGACTTATGGGTATGATCGATCCCCCAAGAGAGGAAGTGATAGACGCCATTGCTAAATGCAAAAGTGCTGGCATTAAGACCGTGATGATCACAGGCGATAATAAAATTACGGCCAGGGCGATAGGAAAAACCATAGGGTTACTTGATGATGGAGGGGTACTTGAGGGGAGTGAGATCGAGAGAATGAGCGATGAGGAGCTGGCAGAAGCTGCGCAACTGGTCTCTATCTATGCAAGGGCAGCGCCCGCACATAAATTGAGGATCATGGATGCCCTGAGGAGGAAGGGGCATATCGTAGCCATGACAGGGGACGGGGTGAATGACGCCCCCGCGCTTAAAAAATCCGATATCGGCGTGGCCATGGGCATTACAGGAACCGATGTTGCAAAAGAGGCCTCAGATATGGTAATCATGGATGATAATTTTGCAACAATAGTCCACGCAGTCAAGGAGGGGCGGCGGATATATGACAATATACGCAAAGGCGCAAGCTATTTACTATCAGTTACTTTTGCTGAGGTTGCAGTTCTATTTCTATCTTTTGTTGTACTGAACTACCCTCTTCCACTTACGCCACTTCAGATTTTGTATGTCAATTTAGTGACTGAAGAGTTTCCGGCACTTGGTTTATCAGTGGAGCCTGCTTCCCGTGATATAATGTCAAGAAGACCCCGCGATCCAAAAGAGCCGATACTTTCCCGATCAGTACTATTATATACCCTGGCAATGGCATCGATATTTTTCCTTGGCACTTTTGCACTATTTGCATCTACAGGCCCGAAGCAGCCGCAAAACCTTCAGGTGGCACAGACCACTGCATTTGCCACCCTGATTACTTTTGGATTATTCAATGCTCTGAATTGCAGAAATCTAACTGAATCAATATTCAGTACAGGGTTTTTTGCAAACAAAAAACTGCTTCTTGCACTATTTGGCTCTACTATTGCCATGCTTCTTGCTATTTACTGGCAGCCAATGCAGAGTATACTTAAAACAGTGCCTCTTGGATTTGACGCATGGGTACTGATTGTACTGACATCCAGTACCGTTATCATTGCATCAGAGATACTGAAGAAACTATTTAGAGTTAAGGGTTATATTTCATAGATTAAATTTTAGTTTTGATTTATAATAAGTTTATATAGCACAGAGTCGAACTATTAATTGATGCGTTAAATGAATAACCGGGTTCAAACCCGGGGCGCATTGGCCCGGTTAGAATGCCGGGTACATCGTATAAACAACATGAGAGGGGGTGAGTATAGTGAAAAAGATGTTAATATTGATGTCACTAATATCTGCTGTACTGGTAATCGCGCTGCCTGCTATGGCTGAAGTAAGCAGCGAAAACGTCGATAATCCTCAGAGCTGTCCGCCCGGGCAGATGATGCCTGGTACTATGAAGGGCTGTCCACCTGGTCACATGATGCCTGGACAGATGATGCCTGAACAGATGAAGCCCGGACAGATGATGCCTGGACAGATGATGCCCGGACAGATGATGCCCGGACAGATGATGCCCGGACAGATGATGCCTGGTGCTATGATGGGCTGCCCACCTATGGGCGATCATATTGGGAATGTCATGGTTGTTATGGGCTAAAAAAAGCAGAAGTTTAGAGGAAGGCAAAAGGCAAACCTTCCTCTTCTTTTTATGAGAAAAATTTTTATTATCTTCTGGTTTTAAAAACCACAGAGTCGGCTATGAACGCGGTTCATAAATGAACATGAAAAAGCATCGGTAACGGACTTTTTCATACCAGGGCACAGAGGACACGGAGAACTATTACAACTCTGTGCTCCTGTGTAACCCTCATACTTTCTAAGAACAGTATAGAAAGGTTAATGAAATTGAAAGAAGTAAGATATGTGACCGGACTTTCACTGGAAGAGATTAAAAACGCTTAGTAAAATTTATTAAGCATATGAGGAAAAAGGAACAGATAGAATAGAGGGATTATATTAAAACAGAGCAATAAAGAAGGAGAATAAAAATATGAAGAACGTTGAAATGTCGATTGATGGAAATATCTTAACAATCAGGGTGGATTTAACTAAAGAATTCGGCCCTTCATCATCAGGGAAAACGATTATTGTCGCCTCGTCTGAAGGCAATCAGCCTGTACCGGGCAAAGAAGCTATCAAAGTCGGGTTAAATGTATTCAAGAAAAAATAATTGGTCATGAGAGAAGGAAATTTGAAATATCAAAGGAAGAACATTCCTGATGGCCACCGATTTAACTTTTATAACTAATGAGAATAATGATAATCTATTAAATAGATTTTCCACTCTAATTAAAGATACCCAATTTTTCGATTGTTTAGTTGGATATTTCTATACAAGCGGTTTTTATTCTCTTTATAAATCACTAGAAAAAACTGAAAATATCAGGATATTAATTGGAATAAGTACTAATAAAGAGACCTTTGACCTTATTCAGGAAGCAAAAAAAGAAAATCAGCAAATCTTGCAATTATCCCACAAAGAAACAAAGGACGAATTTTCAAATCGACTTGTAAATGAAATGGAAACCTCTAAAGATTCATTTGAAGTTGAAGAGGGCGTTAAGAAATTCATAGAATGGCTCAGGTCTGGAAAATTAAAGATACGCGTTTTTCCTGCCGAAACCATTCATGCCAAAGTATATATTATGACTTTTAAAGAAGGGGATAGAGATGTTGGAAGAGTAATCACTGGTTCAAGTAATTTTACAAAAGCAGGCTTAAGAGACAATATTGAGTTTAATGTTGAATTAAAGAACAGGTCTGATTATGATTTTGCTTTGAAGAAATTTAACGAATTATGGGAAAATTCCGTTGATGTTTCTGAAAACTATGTTGAAATCATCAAAGAAAAGACATGGTTAAATGATTCGATCACTCCTTATCAACTATACTTAAAATTTCTTTACGAATATCTTAAGGAAAAAATCAACCTGGATAAAGAGGAGCTCTTTAAAGATTATGTTCCTGAGAGCTTTATGGATTTAGAATACCAGAAGGATGCTGTTAGAGATGCAAAGATGAAGCTTGAAGAGTATGGCGGCGTTTTTATATCAGATGTTGTCGGGTTAGGCAAAACATACATTTCTGCCATGCTTGCTCAACAGTTAGATGGAAGAAATTTAGTTATTGCACCGCCGGTTCTACTCGAAAAAGATAATCCTGGTTCATGGCCTAATGTTTTCGCAGATTTTGGAGTCCGACAGACAGAGTTTGAGTCAATTGGCAAGCTGGATAAGTTGATCGAGAGAGGAATTGATAAATATAAAAATGTGTTTATTGATGAAGCACATCGTTTTAGAACTGAAACTACACAGATGTATGAAAAGTTGTTCCAGATATGCAGGGGTAAGAGAGTGATTCTGGTTTCCGCCACACCACTTAATAATACTCCTCTGGATATCCTTAGCCAGATAAAACTATTTCAGAACGCTCATAAATCAACATTGCCTAATCCAAAGGTACGGGATCTGGAGAAGTATTTTGTAAAACTTCAGAACAGGTTAAAGGGATTGGATAGACAAAAAGACAAGGAAGAATATCTAAAAATAATACAGGAAAATGCAGACGATATTCGTAAAAATGTCTTAAGTTATTTAATGGTACGAAGAACCAGGAATAATATTGTAAGATACTATGAGAAGGATCTTAAAAAACAAAATTTGAAATTTCCAGAGGTTAACGATCCTGAAGCCGTTATATATAATTTTGATGAGAAATTAGATAAGATCTTTACCAAGACTCTGGAATTGATCATAAAGGAGTTTAAATATGCAAGATATACTCCGCTTTTATACCTTAAGGAAGGGGTTACACAACCGGAAGAATTGTCTCAGAAAAACATGAGACGGTTTATGAAAACAATGTTGTTGAAAAGGCTTGAAAGCAGTTTTTTTGCGTTTAAGCAGTCCGTTGGAAGATTTATTTATTCTTATGAAAGGTTCCTCAAAGAATATGGAAAAGGAAATGTGTATGTGAGTAAGAAGCATATTAATAAAGTATTTGAATTCCTGGAGAGCGATGATGAAGAAGCAATCCAACAATTAATTGAAGAAGAGAAGGTGTATCAATACTCTTCCAATGATTTCACTCCAGAATTTATTAACGACTTAAAGAACGATCTTGAGACTTTAAAAGGAATTCGGGATTTATGGCGTGATGTTGATAAAGATCCTAAACTCGACAGGTTCATAGAAATTTTATCCAAGGATAAAATTCTACGACAAAATAAATTAATTGTTTTTACAGAATCGAAAGAGACAGCCATTTATCTTGAAGATAAACTAAATCCAAAATTTGATAACAAAGTATTATCTTTTTCCAGCATCTCAGGAGAAGCAATACGAACTAAAATACTTGAAAATTTCGATGCAAGAGCAAGACATCCAAAAGATGATTATCGGATTCTAATTTCTACAGAGATTTTGTCTGAAGGGGTAAACCTGCACAGGTCAAATGTGGTTATAAACTACGATATTCCCTGGAACCCAACAAGAATGATGCAAAGAGTAGGGCGCATAAACAGGGTAGATTCAAAGTTTGATAAGATATACACTTACAATTTCTTCCCTGCCGGACCTATTAATGAAAATATCAGCTTAAAAGAAGCTGCGGAGGCTAAAATCAAAGCATTTATCGAAATGCTTGGCAATGATGCAAGGCTTTTGACAGATGAGGAAATTAAATCGCATGACCTTTTTAGCAGATTGAATTCAAAAAAGACCCTTACTGGCGAGGATGAGGAAGACGACCCTGAATTGAAGTATTTGATTTATTTAAGGGGTATAAGAGATAATAATAAAGATTTATTTGAAAAAATAAAAAGACTTCCTAAGAAAGTCAGAACAGCAAGAGAATATACCGAAGATTATAATTCTGTATTAACATTCTTCCGCAAAGGTAAATTAAGAAAAATTTTCAGAACAAATGGAAATCTTGTTGAAGAGGTTGATTTCCTTAAAGCTGCTGAGATTCTAAAAGTAGATGCAGATACTAAAAAAGAGAAATTAGATGCGGAATTTTATAAACATTTAGAAGCTAATAAAAAAGAATTTGATGCAGTATTTATTAATGAAGGAGAAGAGTTAAAACATTCTGGTGGCAGAAGCGCAGAAACCAGACTTTTCAGGTTGATAAAAGCGGTAGAGAAATCAAAAGAATATACCGATGACGATGAGGATTATCTCCATGAAGTACTGACATTGTTACAGGACGGAGCAATATCAAAAGCAACCATCAAGAAATTATTGAAGGAAACAACAGGAGAAACAAATCCTCTTAAGATTTTAGCAGTAATTAAATCCAGTATTGCTCCGGAGTTATTCCAAAAAACAATTGTTACCAGCTCTTCTGATACATCCGGACCTAAAGAAGTTATACTTTCGGAATATCTGATAAGAGGTAATAAGAATGGATGAAAAACGTGCAATAAAATTATTGGATGAGACTTTTAACACTAATTTTGATATAAATAGATTCTCAATATTTATTAAAGAATTATTTAACAAATTTGAAATCTCACCGAGAACTTGGCCAGTCTGGTCAGAATTTAGTAGCCACATTGATTCTTATCAGGTTTTAGGACAAAAGATGGGAGAATCACAAAAGAATTAACTCCCGCTAAAAGATATTCTTATCTGGTGTGTGTAAATGAACCCAACCATACCTGCAGAAGACAATTCCTGAAACTTGTGATGGAAGAAGGTATAAATCCAACTCTTGAAGATATCGAAGAGTCCTTCAGTATTGAGAATGTTACCAAGGAGTTCTTTTCTGAATACAAAGAATTATTTTTGGAATTAAAAGAATCGTTAGAGAATATTATTGAAAAGAATCCAAATGTAAAAAAAGAGTTTGTGGATAAAAATATCTCAACAGTGGATTTTTCCAAAAAGTTGTTAGGTCAGATAGTTTTTATTTATTTCCTTCAGAAAAAAGGATGGCTTGGAGTTGACAGGAATCCAGAAACAGGTAAATTCAAGGATTGGGGAAGTGGTCCAAAGAATTTCCTCAGGAAATTATTTGATAAAGAAATTGTTCCGTATGATAATTTCTTTAACGACATACTTGAACCTTTATTTTATGAAGCTCTGGCGACTGAGCGTGATGACGATTATTACAGCAGGTTCAATTGCAAAATCCCATTTTTGAACGGCGGTCTGTTTGAACCCATAAATGAATATGATTGGAAAGGACCTGCAATTTTATTAGAGAATTCGATTTTTGAAAGAATTCTTGAAACTTTTGACAGGTTCAATTTCACTGTTAAAGAGGACGAACCGTTAGATAAAGAGGTCGCTGTTGATCCTGAAATGCTTGGAAAGGTTTTTGAGAATCTGCTGGATGTGACCGATAGAAAATCAAAAGGCGCATTCTATACTCCAAGGGAAATCGTTCATTATATGTGCCAGCAGAGTTTGATCAATTATCTTGCTACAAATACAGATATCTCAGTAAAAGATATTGAGACCTTCATACAGCATGGCGATCTGGCACAGCAACTAACCAGTAATCCTGATGTATTTGAAAAATATCTGCCTGTTTCCATAAGAGAAAATTGCAATAAAGTCGATGATCTATTGAAGAATATAAAAATAGTTGACCCTGCTGTAGGTTCAGGCGCTTTCCCGATGGGCATGATGAATGAAATAGTAAAAGCAAGATCAATTTTATCTTTTTTGCTTAAAAATGTAAGAAATAATTACGACCTCAAAAGAGAAACGATAGAAAACAGCCTGTATGGTGTGGATATTGATTCATCAGCCGTGGACATTGCAAAGCTTCGGTTCTGGCTTTCTTTGATTGTTGATGAAACGGATATGACAAAAATTAAGCCCCTGCCCAACCTGGATCATAAAATCATGTGCGGGAACAGCTTATTGGAGGAATTCGAGGGTGTAAAGCTGTTTGATGAGAAATTGTTAGAAGAAATCCCTGAAGACATCTCATCCCGGCTGGAAGAGATTAAAAACGATATGGATGAATTAAATCAGGAACTTGGTGATATCTATACGGGAAAAAAAAAGGATAACGGGCGAAGGGCTGAAATTGAAAAAAAATTAAAGAAACTTGAAAGAACTAAGAAAAAAATTTTATCAATGCCTGAAGAGGATATAAAGCAATCTACTTTTGACCAGATACATCAAAATAGAATAAAAGAGTCTCAAAAAAAATTAGGGAAATTTAAAAAATTACAAAAACTCTATTTTAATGAACAGAATAGAAAATTAAAGAAACAACATGCTGAGGAGATTAATAAAATTGAATGGGAGCTAATTGAAGAAACATTGAAAGAACAAGGCAATGAAAACGCAATGCTTAGACTCCAGCAATATAAGAAAAACAAGTCAAAACCCTTCTTTTTATGGAAGTTATATTTTTCAGAAATATTTCAGAGAGAAAATCCTGGATTTGATGTAGTGATTGCTAATCCGCCTTATGTTGGAGAGAAAGGCTATAAAGAAATATTTCGGGAGATTAAAATTAGTGAATTTGGTAAGAGATTTTATAAAAGAAAGATGGATATATTTTATTTCTTCTTCCATAAAGCTTTAGATCTAGCTAAGAGAAAAGCAACAATTTCATTTATTACTACTAATTATTTTATTACTGCTGATGGTGCGCTATATTTAAGAACCGATTTTAAAAATAGGGCAATAATTAAAAAACTTATAAATTTTAACGAACTTAAAATTTTTGATTCAGCGAAAGGACAGCATAATATGATAACTATCTTGGAGAAAAATCACCAACCCGATTTTAATGCTGAGACTTGTATCACTAGTAGGATTGGAATTGCTGCACCAAATATTATCTCCTCAATACTCTCATGGAATGATAAAAAAAGTAAGTATTTTTCAGTAAAACAAAGCGACCTATATGATGGAGAAAATAACTATATTAGACTTAGAGGAAATGAATCAAATGATGCGAACCAAGATTATGAATTGTTATTAAGAAAAATTAAACAAGAATCTTCCCCTTTAATTCAAATTAAGAATGTCAATCAAGGTTTATTAACAGGCGCTGATAAAGTCACTGATAGACATATTATTGATTTAAAACTCGAACATATTCAAAAGGGAGAGGGAGTATATGTCCTTTCTGATTCTGAAGTTGCTGCATTAAATTTAAATGAATATGAAAAAAATATTATCAAACCTTTTTATAAAAATTCGGATATTTTCAGATATTTTACAAACTCAGTAAAGAATAAAAAAAACCTGATATATGTAACAAGAGAGTTAAATATTGATAATTATCTAAATATTAAAAATCATTTATTAAAATATGAAAAAATTATTAAATCAAGAAGTAAAGATAGAGGAGAAATGCAAGCAGCACTTAAATTAGGAAAATGGTGGGTTATTTTTGCTGCAAGAAATAATGTAATTTTTGAAGGAGCAAAAATTGTTTGCCCTCATAGATCATATCAAAACAATTTCGGTTATAACGAAGAGCCATGGTACACGAGTGCTGATGTTTACTTTATTTCTAATAAAGAGAATAATAGCAATATTGATTTAAAATATATCTTAGCTCTATTGAATTCAAAGCTATTTTATATTTGGTTATATTTTAGAGGGAAGAGAAAAGGAGAATTATTAGAATTATATTATAAGCCCCTTACTGAAATACCTATAAAAATTATCAAAAAAGAGCAACAGCTACCTTTTATTAAAATAATTAATCAAATCCTCTCTATCACCAAAGACCTCGATTACTTCGAAAATTCAGAGAAACAAGCCAGAGTAAAAACCTTAGAAAAAGAAATCGACCAGTTGGTCTATAAATTATACGACCTGACCCCCGAAGAGATAATCATCGTTGAGAATTTTAATAAGAGAAAATAACATGGATTCAAAAGGCGCGCTTGTTGTTTTCGAGGGAACTAAAATAAGACGGACCTGGCATGATGACCAGTGGTATTTCTCAGTGGTTGATGTTGTAAGGGTTTTGACCGACAGCGCTGACCCAAAAGATTACTGGTATAGGCTGAAAAAACGTGACGTGGAGTCAGGCGGAATCGAGTTATCGACATTTTGTCGACAACTGAAATTGCCCTCGACTGATGGCAAAAAATACGAAACAGATTGCGCTAACACTGAATCCATGTTAAGGATAATTCAGTCCATCCCTTCAAAAAAAGCGGAGCCTTTCAAAAGATGGCTTGCTAAAGTCGGTTATGAACGGGTGCAGGAGATAGAAGATCCAGAGCTGGCCCAAAAACGGATGAAAGAGATCTATAAATTAAAGGGTTATTCTGATGAGTGGATTGAGAAAAGAGTAAGGGGAGTAGCAATAAGAGATGAACTGACCGATGAGTGGGATAAAAGAGGTGTAAGCTCCAAACAGGAGTACTCTATTCTGACTGCTGAGATCTCCAGAGCGACCTTCGGATTGACCCCAAGCGAATATAAACGATTAAAGGGATTGAAAAATGAAAATTTAAGAGACCACATGGATGATATAGAATTAATCCTGACAATGCTTGGCGAGACTACCACGACAAGATTTACCCGCGACAGGGATTCCCAGAAATTCCCAGAGTTGCGAAAAGATTGGAAAATAAGAAAGATCAATTGAATAATGATTAAATAAAAAGGAAAAGGTCGTGGTGCATATTATGAGAAATGCTAACTTCGCATTTAAATGCGCGCGCTCGTTTTACAAAATGCGCGCGCAATTTAATGAGCATAATTCCAATTAATGGATATCATCACCGATCGTGGTGTATCATGGCGATGAGTCTTCGCGCCCACCTGAGCTTTTTCTTCTTTATGTCTCCCACGTTCTCGTCCTCGAAAAAAAAACCAGCAAGTCTTATACTTCTTGCGCCAGATGCACGGGCAAGGAAAACACATCTGTCGCCGTCGCTGAAGCCTCCGAAATTGTGAACATTGGATAGCGGCGCAGACTGGGTAGTACCTATTACGTTCCTGAGCATTTTCACTATGCCAAGCTTATCCATGTTATGTCCGTGGGCATGAACAACCATTATCGCGCCTCTCCTGTTTGCCTCGATCTCATCAGGTATATAGCCGTCAAGGTCTGTGACGATT
>DYGR01000073.1 GCA_020724545.1 Candidatus Methanoperedens nitratireducens | reverse complement strand
CTGAAACAGTTTTGCAGCGAGATAGCACCAAAACAAAAAGAGAAACGAAAGCTGCGAAGGAATCTCCCGCCGAAAGAAGGGAGAGGGTTCAAAGCTCATATCAAAGCATGGAACGGTGAATATAAAAGCTGGAGGGGAGGGCATTATTCACTTGAACTACTGGATTCCTCCTGTAAAAAAGGGCGTTTACTGGATGCGGGATGCGGGGGCGGAAGATATACGCTTCCCTTGCGGATGCGCGGGTTTGATGTAGTTGCCCTTGATGTATCACCCAATGCTCTCAGGATGGCAGGTAAAAGAAGTGCAGGTCATGGACTTGATACTGAGTTTTTAGCAGCAAATATCTATGAGATACCTTTTCAGGATGCGTCCTTTGATATCATATGGTGCTACGGTGTACTACAGCACCTACTATTAAAAGAAAGGGAACTTGCAATCAGGGAATGCCGCAGGATACTTAAGAAAGAGGGACTGCTGTTCATCGAGGTGCTTGGAGAGGATGATATGAGGTACGGCGGCATTGAGATTGAGCATAATACCTTTTCCAGAAAAAGCAGTATCATCTACCATTATTTCAATAAAAATGAATTGAATGAATTATTGAAAGGTTTTTCATGCCATATTGCTGAATCCCGCACAGAAAAGCGGTTTAATGGGGAATACTATATACGGCATATGATCTCTGCTGTTGCAAAAAAACTATAATACACTGATCTCATGCTGACTAAAAAGTTTAAGGGCTGTTCCCTCATTTGAAATGGTTCGCAAAGCGTGCCGAAGGCAGGGGATTAGCCCTGATTTATCCTAAGAAGACGGCAGCAGCAAATACTGTTGTCCATAGCCCCTCCTCATTGCCCTCTGCAGACTGGCTAATATTGGTTGTTGTGATTATGAGACCGCTTGCCTGGTATATCTGTTTTCTTTCATCCCATGCCTTATTAATATCGAATTCAATACCCAGGGTTGTTGCAAGCATGGTAGCTGCAAGATCTTCTGCGTAATCGCCAGCTTTTTTAGCGATTTCACCAAAAGAATGGTGCTCTGATAAATACCCGTAGATACCGGGATCTTTTGGTACAGCAACCCCGATTGCAGCAGAGATCAGGCGGTTTGGCTCGTTGGTTGAATTTCTTGCAAATACACAGAAGGTTATCTGCCCAGGGCTCAGGAGCTTCAGTCCCTCCTCTTTTGGTATCATTTTGCAACTGGGCGGCAGGATACTTGATACAGAGACGAGATTGGATTTCTCTATACCTGCATCTCTTAGCGCAAGCTCAAAGGATGCAAGTCTATCTCTGTGGATACCCACCCCTTTTGTTAAGAATACTCTTCTGGGAATAAACATGAACTACAGCTAACCCCCAATATACAACTATAATGTCGTGTGTACATTTATTTGTTTTTATACACGGGTCTGTTAACTATCAACAAGAATAGCGAAAGAATAGCGAAAGATATATTTACATAATGTATATTGTTTTGGATATGAAAAATCTGGTCTTTGTAATTTTCATAGTACTTGTACTTATATCAGTAGTCCTTCCTTTTACAGAAGGGAAAAACCAGAAGAACTCACTTGGTATCACTTCACTCACGATTAATTTTGATAAGACCGGGGCAATATTCACTGTTAATTACGATCTTAGCAGGCTACCAAAACTGTATATCCTCTTTCTTGGGAGCAGGGGTCTTGAGCCAAAAGTAAGAGATGTATTCTCAAACTTCGATTATGAGATAATTAAAATGGATCAGGATAAAGCAGTCCTGAGGGTAAAAAACATTACAAGATATGATAAGGGTTATTATTTGCATGATTCACGTATTAAATTTGGAGAAGGTATAAGCACAATATACATCTATACGCCTGACTCACCAGATCCAAAGAGATACTCAAACCCGTATTTATTTAACTGGGGTAATGTCCCGGGTAACGAAAGCTTTAGACTTAACATGTTCTTGAAAGATGATCTCGGTATTGATTGGGCGGTTAATGCAGAGATCCTCAAATCAGATGATAACAGAACGATCAGTGTTTTTACTGAGGATAGATACATCGAGATCGTGCTTGATAAAAATAATGAAAAGGCACTCCTGAGAATTAGCGACGGCGAAACCTACGAGCTGCAGGTTAAAAAGGATAGAAACGGACTTGGTATATACTCACCACATATATATTCAACACCAAATATATACTACCGCTCTTGATGTTTCTTTTTATGGAAAATAGATGGCAGATGAACGATATACGTGCCATCTTCTTTAAGCGCCATGACGATCTCTTCTCTCTCAAGAAGTGATCCAAGATTCAGTTCATATGAGCCCGGGGATAGTATCCTCACAGATTCTACCCTCTCGCTCTCTGATTTTGTTTCCTCTTTTGTCTTTTTTAATTCTGGCTGTTCTGGAGTGTTATTCCCGAGCAGTTCATCAACTTCTTTAATAAATTTGGAAGCAGCAGGTGGTATTGGTTGTGTTGATTGTGTAGCTATCCCTGCTTTTTCTGCTGAATCTGGTGCAGTTCCCTGGTCTCTAACATAGAGGAACTTATTCCAGCCGCATTTCGGGCAGCCGTTTAATATTATAGCTGCTCCATCCTTGAATATGCTCTCACATCTGGTACATCTATGTGGCATAATCTATGGTGTTGAGACAAGTGCGCTTATCAGATCCCTGTCCTTTTTTATTGTCTTTAGCTGTGTGGCCGGACCTATAACCGTAAGCCTGGTCTTGAGTGAGCTTTTCCCGAGCAATTTATTAAAAAAATTATCGCTCTGTTTTACAGGATAACTCTCAATCTCGATCCCTGAGAAATCATCCTGTGCTATCTCTGTCATGGTAAGCTCTATCAGTTTTGTCTGCTCGCTCGGGGTGAGACCCCTCTCAAGCACAAGGATTCTCCCATTTCTGACGCTGTCCAGGATTAATCTCACCTTTTCCATAGAAGTCATACCATCAAGTTTATCTTCAGATATTAAGTCTAACTGAATTCCATTCATTTTGATCACCCGAAGTGTTCTGCAATTTCTTTATACAGCGAATCTATGTTCTGTCCCTCAAGAGCAGATATAGGTACAATAGGATGCTGGGGGAAAGCGCTGTGTATCCTCGCTGGAGATGAGTTTGGAAGATCGACCTTATTGGCAGCTATCAAAAGCGGAAGCTTTCGCGCCTCCATGTTGCCTATTACCGTCACATTCACCTGTGTGTACGGGTCTTCTGTAGCGTCCATTACGAGCAATACCCCATCAAGTTCATCCAGCCATTTTACAGCCTCAATCACCCCTTCTGTCGCCTCTTTAGCACGTCTCTTCGATTCCTCCTCTGAGAGGCCAAAAGCCATAAAATCATGAAAATCGATTTTAGTAGCAAGCCCGGGTGTATCGATTATGTCCAGCACCACTGAGGAACCGTTAGACAGGATTGTCACGCCTTCACGCCTTCTTGCCCTGCGTGTCTCATGAGGGATATTTGATACTGAGCCCATGGCATCACCGGTCCAGTCCCTCAGGATTCGATTAGCCAGTGTGGTCTTACCCGCATTGGGAGGACCATATATTCCTATTCTTGCCGTTTTTTTCTTGAATAACAACTTTTTTAACCAGGTAAAATTTATCCCCAGCCGTTTTATTATGCCCATAGTTATACCTCAATATTTTAATATTGTTTCTATCTTTTTAAGTTTTCTATTTAAACTCAGATAGTTTAAGCTGTCTTTCAGCGCAACGCTCACCCGGAATCTCAACCGGATAAATCCCGGTCAAACATCCGACACACAGATCATCATAGGGGATACCGATTGATCTCACCAGTCCTTCAATGCTCAGGTAACCCAGTGAATCGGCATTGATCACCGCCTCTACCCCTTTCACAGCTTTATGCGCTGCAATAAGTTCCTCCCTTGTGGCCATATCGATACCCAGATAGCACGGTGAAATAATAGGCGGGCTTGCAACCCTCATATGCACTTCCTTTGTTCCTGATTTGCGCATCAGGTCTATTATACGTCTTGACGTGGTTCCGCGCACAATGCTGTCATCTACCAGTACGATACTCTTTCCTTCGATATTGGGTTTTATGGTATTGAGTTTCAGCCGGACTGCTGTCTCTCTCATATCCTGCCCCGGCATGATGAAGGTCCTGCCGATGTATCGGTTTTTCATCAGCCCCTCCATGTAATCTATACCTGATTTCTTTGAGAAGCCGATTGCATATGTGATTCCTGAATCAGGCACAGGAGAAACGATATCTGCTTTTACAGGGTGCTCTTCAGAAAGCGTCTGACCTATGCGCATCCTTACATTGTAGACAAGCTCACCATCTATGATCGAGTCCGGGCGTGCAAAATATATATATTCAAAAACACAGTGGGCATAATTCTTTGATTTAACTAACTGGCGACTCTCATACGTTCCATTGCTGAAGATAAGTACCTCACCAGGAGATATATCACGAATAAGCTCTCCATTTAATATATCGATAGCTGCGCTTTCAGATGCCACAACAAAACCATTCTCTATCCGGCCAAGGCACATGGGCTTGATGCCAAGGGGATCACGAATGACGATAAGCTTATCATCCACCAGAACAACGAGCGAATAGGAACCGACGAGCCTCCCTATCAATTCCTGAATAGCATCCTCCAGATCGTAGTGCATCAGCTCTTTGACCAGGAGATGAGCTATGACCTCAGTATCTGATTCAGACAGGAATATCCTTCCCTCTCTCTCAAGCTCACATCTTAGTTCTTTTGAATTGACAAGGTTGCCGTTATGTGCAATTGCTATTGTCCCGCTCTTAGAACTGACATGAAGTGGCTGGCAGTTTTCTATTTTTGATCCGCCTGTAGTCGAATAACGGACATGCCCTATACCTGCATGACCTTTTAATCTCTGGATATCCCGCCTGTTAAAAACATCAGGCACCATGCCCATGTCTTTTAAAGTCCAAAGCCGCATACCATCATGAACGGTTATGCCAGCAGATTCCTGTCCCCTGTGCTGAAGAGCATAAAGAGCATAATAAAGAGTGAGCGCAGCCTGCGATTCCTCTTTAAAAGAGACTCCAACCACACCACATTCTTCATGCAACAGGGTCACCTTAAACTTAACTTAATATCCTGACTTCTCTTGCCACTTATAAGATCTCATGCGTGTGGTCCTGCCGAATCCACACGATGCGCACATCTTTGTATGGGTGTTTAATGAAACACTGCCACACCTTCTGCATTTAACATGTGTCTTATGCTGGCGTTTGCCCATTGAGGGCGTACCTTTTGACATCTATTATCACCTCTTGTTATGGGGAGATAAACACTATATTATCTCCGCGGACTACTACTGTTCCAAGTTTTTTTGTCTCATTCTCTTTTATTTCCTCTGCATTTGCCAGTACGAGATTCATATGCATATCGTATCCCTGTAGCTCGCCTCTGAATTCTCTGGCACCTTTTAGCCGTATTAATACCGATTTATTTAACGCATTGTTTAGAATGTCAAGGGGTCTATTTCCCATAAAACGCTCCTTAATAAAGTTTATTAAATCATTGACACAATAATGCACCAAAGTTGTCAGTTGAATATTTAAAACTATTGGTGACAAATGAGAATAAAATCACGGAATATACTGAGAAAAACCGATGAAAAAGCCCTTATCAATGATATTGTAGAAGCTTTCGGGGATGCAAGCGCTTTTGCAAACAAGAAACTTGAGTATGTTATGACTGATAAATGGGATCTCATCCTCGTGAACGGTGAGCCTCTGTTGTTTAAATTTGATGGTAAGATATTTCCCACCGTCAGGGGCGCGCTCAAATTGAACCCTGTGCAGAGAAGGGTGATGGTAGATCCAGGGGCTATAAGGTTCATTATAAACGGTGCGGATGTTATGGGCCGCGGAATAGTAGAGGCTGATCCATCTATTAAGGAAGGTGACCTTGTTATAGTTGTTGAGCAGTCACATGAAAAAGCACTGGCAATCGGAAAGGCGCTTGTGCCTGGTAAAGATATGGTGGGAAGGACAGGTAAAGCAGTTAAGTCCATCCACTATGTCGGAGATGAGCTCTGGAAATTTGAACAGAAATAGATAAATATAAATACACATTAAGAAGAACATGTGATGAATTTATGGCAGTAAAATTTCTAGATAAGCTCATTGGAAGCGGGAAGAAGGTAAAATCTGAGATCGAGGAGTATCAGGAACTTGATCTTTCTGAATTCGAGGAAGGTTTTAAGGATGAACCTACCAGTATGTTTATACGCGTAGCTGAACTCACAGGGCTTGAGATACTGCCTGAATTAAAGAAGCAGATATATGAAGGAAATGTTGTTTTTATTGATGTATCACCAGCAAAACATGACAAACTCCTCTTTGACAGGGCGATTAAAGACCTAAAACAGGTAGTTAACGATGTCCATGGTGATATTGCACTGATAAAAGAAGATCAGGTTATTGTAACACCGCGCAGTATTCGCATAGATAGACAGAAACTAAAGTGAACGCAGAGTACCCTACCCCTCTAACAATTACCAGAAACGTCTGCCCACTGTGCAGCAGAGAACTTGTGACAAACTGGGTTCCTCACAATATTCCTTTTTTTGGTGATGTGATGCATATTACATCGATATGCGAATGCGGATTTCGATATTCGGATACGTTGATCCTGACCCAGCGCGAGCCTGTATATTATGAACTAAAAATAAAAAGCCAGGATGATCTGAATGCGCGGGTGGTGAGGTCCACATCAGGAACGATACGGATACCTGAACTCGGGATAGATATAGAACCAGGGTCGGCCTCTGAATCCTTTATATCGAATATAGAAGGTGTGCTTGATAGGGTAAAGGATATACTTGAGATGGTGACACGGTGGGGGGAGAAAGAAAAAACTGAGCGCGCAGAGCAACTGATATCTGTAATTGAGAAAATAAGGACTGGAGAATATGGAATTACTGTTATAATCGAAGACCCTATGGGCAACAGTGCTATAATCGCAAAGAATGCAATCAGAAGGAAACTCACAGATGAAGAAGCTGATCGCCTGAGAACCGGAACAGTAATATTTGAAAAGGAGGCTTTGCCATAGAAGAAAGATCATATGATTTAAAGCCAATCACGGCGACATACGCCATTCTGGGAAGCGGAGGTATAGGCCTTGCCCTGGCAAATGAGCTTGGAACAAGGAATAAGAATATCATCCTCATAGATAACGATTCAGCAAAAATCGAAACATTAAAAGAGCAAAACCTGAATGCCATACTGGGGGATATAGAAGATGCTGATATACTCGGTAAACTTGATTTTAAGCAGCTTAGATCTGTATTCATAGTGAGTTCAGATATTGAGGCAAATAAACATGCGCTAACCTTTATAAGGAAAACAGCACCTGATGTTCAAATCGTCGCCAGGGCAAATGACTATCAGCAAAAAGAAGAGATGGAAGCTGCAGGCGCTGATCTTGTTGTCCTTCCTTCAAAACTTCCCCACAGGGCTATAGCTCTGGCTATTGTCCAGTATATCGAGAAGATCACTTCAGTTAAATTAGCCCAGGATTTAAAAAAATTAATAGGTAATGTGGGAGAAGGGAAATTTGTAATTATTGTTCACAATAACCCGGACCCTGATGCAATATCGAGTGCAATGGGATTAAAAGAGATAGCGAGCAGTGTGGGAGTAAAGGCTGAGATACTCTATAATGGAAAGATAGGGCACCATGAGAACAAGGCTTTTATAAATCTACTTGATATAGAATTAGATCAATCCAGAGATTTTAATCCTAAGGATTATAAAAAAATAGCTCTTATAGAATGCTCGATGCCAGGGGTGAATAACCTGCTCCCTCCTGATACGCAGGTCAGCATAATAATAGACCACCACCAGGCAGACATCGACGAAATAAAAGCAGAGTATGTGGATATACGACCTAACATAGGCGCAGCAGCCACTATAATGACAAAATATCTGCAGGATCTTGAGATACCTATCAAGACAGAGCTTGCCACAGCCCTTTTATACGGTATAAAGGTCGATACCAACGATTTCCAGAGGAACACAGACCCTGCAGATCTAACCGCAGCCGCATACCTTTACCCCCTTGCAAACCACGATATATTAAGCAGGATCAAGACCCCCTCCAGGTCGACCGAGGAGATTAATGTTCTCGGTGAGGCCATTAAGAACCGGGATATCAGAGGCAGTTATCTAATCTCAAACGTTGGAACTATTCACGACAGGGATGCGCTTGCCCAGGCTGCTGATTATCTACTCAATCTTGAGGGAATAACCACGACCATTATATTCGGACTTGGTGAAGACCATATCTTTATATCAGGCAGAAGCCGGGATGTCAGAGTCAACATAGGCAAGGTAATGCAGGATGCTTTTGGGTCAGATAAAGCAGGAGGCCATGCTATGCTTGCAGGTGCACAGATCCCGCTGGGGGTGTTCGGAGGTACAAAGGATAAACAGACACTGATGAAACTCACTGAGGAGGTCGTGGTTAAACGACTGCTCTCTGCCATAGGGATACAGAAAGAATCAGGCTAATAAATATAAACTTTCCTTAGAGCTTGTCTGAATATTCCTCCATTAGCTTGAAACTTGAATGCGTGATAGTCGCCTAACCATCAGATGACTCATAGCAGCGTAAATCATAGATTCACTGGTTTCGGGTAAACCTTCATAATCTTTACTTAACCTTCGATAGCAGACGAGGAAATTTCCCTTTAGCTTTTCCCAGAACCAGCATAGCACCATCTCGGTCCTGGATATTCGCTGCATGAACTACAACCATCAGCAGTAGCCCCATAACATCTACCAGTACATGACGTTTGCGTCCATTCACTTTTTTGCCTGCATCATAACCGCGCACTCCAGGTGTTTCCGTAGTTTTAGTGGATTGACTATCCAGAATCGCTGTGCTTGGTTCTGGATTTCGACCTTCTGCTGTCCTTATTTCTGTCCTTAAACTGGCATTAATACATTCCCAAGTTCCATTAATGCGCCAGAGGCGGAAATAGTGGTAAACAGTTTTCCACGGCGGGAAGTCGTGAGGCAGCATTCGCCAGGCACAGCCTGAACGCAGCAGATAAAAGATGGCATTCAGGATTTCACGGAGTGGATGTTCACGCTTTCTGCCACGTTTTGTTTTTGGTTTCGGAATACAAGACTCTATTCTTTGCCATTCAGCGTCTGATAGGTCTGTCTGATAGGGTTTCCTTTTGATCTCTTTTCCCATAATCGAGACCATTATCCATTTAACTGATGTTCACACATAGCATTCAGCCAAATTAAAGTTTTCATTTATTTCGTATGGCCAATCAGAGCATTTTAAATCAATATTTGATTGATCCGCCGTATTAAGATCTATATCTATATCGAGGTTAGATAATAGCTTTTCAAATTCAAAAACGCATTTTGGTGGGTATTTCCACAATAAGTAGAGAGATAAATTGTCTGAAATCTCTTTAAAGCTCATATTATCGAGTTTTGGTCTTAGATACTGTATGAAATTATGTATCCAGAATCGGATGAGAAGGTTGCGCATAAGTCCTTAACAATAGATGCATATACGTTTATAAAAACAGCAGTTGACATAGTAAACTATCTCCAAAATTTAAAAAGAGTACCTTATGCGCAACCCTCTTGGCTGTGTGAACATCGAGACCATCCGCCAATTCACTCAAACAACCTCTAGATTAACTCTTTTGCATAC
>DYGR01000072.1 GCA_020724545.1 Candidatus Methanoperedens nitratireducens | reverse complement strand
TCCTGGAAATGGAATCCATCAATGATAATATAGCTATTAGACGTCATATGGATCAATCCATATTTTTCTCCTTGTATATCTGGCGCTATAACTGGTAATAATCCGGTGCCTTTAATTATAGCTTTATCGCCTGGATATGCTGCAAAAGTAATGTATTTGCCTGGACTTCCAGAGTTATTTATTGTAACCTGTTCGTGGTATGTCCCGGCCCTGACGTAAACTGTATCTCCGGCATTTAGTGTATTTGCTGCTTTAGTAATAGTCAGCCACGGTAGTGCTTCTGTACCCGGGTTACTGTCATTACCGTCCTTGGCTACATAATAAATGGTGTCGATTGATGATGTAGAGCTGTATATAATTATTACTGAAGCTATTATAACCCAGGAAAAGAACGCCAATATAAGGTTGGAGAGATTAGCTTTTATCATGCACATGTAAAATCAAGCATTGCAATATATCGCTTGCCATTCCCATTCTAACCCCTTATTCCCATTCTAACCCCTTCTTTAATCATGCCTTATATTTATAGTTATTCCCCTTTCAATCTTGGTGATATGTCATGGTAAGAAATATGCAAATCAAATTGCTGGTACTTACGGCTCATTATCCGCCTGATGTTGGTGCTGCTCCTGTAAGAATGTCAGAGATCGTTAAAAGATTTTCAGCAGATGAGGATATATGCAGTTTAAAAGTCTTAGTATTCAATCCGCAAGCAGAAAATGAGTCCTCTATGATTAACTGGATTAGAACTTCAAAGAAAGTTGAAGTTCTTCGTATGAGACCTATCTTCCCTTTCGTTTTCCATAGATTTCAAATAATTAATCCTTTTACATTGTTAGAATGGTTAATTGCTCTATTGAGGATAAAAGATTACCGCCCTGATTTAATAATTTCCACAGCACCACTACCGCATCCGGTAATTTTAGCTTATGTTTACTCAAAGTTACTCAAGTCAAAGTATGTTGTGGATATCCGCGATGACTGGAGCGCTACTGTAAATGATCTACTAGATATGCAACCATTTTTTGTTAAATACTCATTGAGACCATTTAATTTTTTAATTAATTCTATTTTTATTCTCGCATGTAAAAATGCAATATTAATTAGCTGCGTACATGAAGTACTGAAGGTTAAATTTTCAAAGTTGCAAAAAGTACCGATTATTGTTGTACCTAATGGTATTAACAATCAATTGCTATTAGCAATTAAATCTGGATTTGATAAAGAATCTATCTTTAGAAAAAGTAATATACAATTTAAAAACTCAACGAAATTTCTTATATATGCCGGAGATCTGGCTGCATCCTACTATAGTCCGGAGATTGTATTAGATGCTTTACAGAAACTGATTTCAAATGGATTAGATTTAAGATATATTCTTATTGGAGATGGAATCAGGAAAGAGAAAATAGCCCGATTAGCAGAAGAAAAAGGAATAAAAGAAAATATATATCTGCTTGGAAAAAAAAGCCACTCAGAAGCACTGGAATTAATGCTTGCAAGCGATATAGCGATTTATTCTTTAAATAAAAATGATGCTCAGGCAAAGTATGCGTTTGGGCTCAAGGTTTATGAATATATTGCATGTAAACTTCCAATACTGGCAGTGGCAGATGATGATTCTGTAGTTTCTACAGTAATAACAAGAAATGATATCGGTATTTCTCTAAACTGGGATGAAGCCACACGAAATGATAATTTAAAAAATGCTCTTTTAAATATCACAGAAAACTATACACTATATTCTCAAAATGTTTCTGTATTCTACAAAAATAATTTATCTAAATTTGATAGGGCTACAGGATTGGAAGTCCTTCATGCTGAAGTATCTAAGCTTTTAAAAGAATAGTACCCTATTGTAGGGATTTTACTATCCATGTATCAAATCCACCATTTGAGTATATCTTCAGCATTGTTGGATCATATGATATTCTCTCAAAATCGGTATGATTATATCTCCCAATAACCTTCCATACTTCAGTATACAAATGTTTATCATATTCAGAAAGTAGAATATATCCATCAGCAGAATAAGAACTTCCTACTGTTGTGTAGTTGGTATAGTTAAAATGGTCAGGAATTGTTGCTTCAGGTCCAGATCCGTATTCTTTTACATCATTTCTATTCATCCTTGCTTTTACACCCCATAAGGCATCAACAAAGCGGTATGGCTGTGCTGATATAACTGCACTAACAGTAATATCGGGATCTTTATGATCAAATGCCCATTTGTATCCATCCATTTCAGCATTGGTTATCTGTAAGTTAGGTTTAAGAATGTAAGGTGAATCAAACACATTAAATATGCCAATGCCCATAGGAATAACAAGTATTATCAGAATTGCCAGAGGAGCAATATATCTTCTTTTATTAAATTTTACTACTATAAATTCATGCAAACTGAAACTTCCTAGAATTATAGAAATAATAGCCAGATATGACATCAACCGTAGAGCACCAAAACCCATAGGGACTAGAAGAAGCCAGAACAAAAACAGAATAAAGCCAATAAAAATTACAACTAATGAAAATTGTTTTTGGAATTCATAATTCCTATTTTGAAAAAACTCTTTAATAATAATTAAAGATGCAACAGCAGAAAGAATAATAAATATCAGTATATGTCCATAAAGTTTAAGATACAATTCAAGAACACCGATCCCTGTCAACTCTATTCTGTTGAGAGTGTCTGCCATTGCATTAATAGGAGTTACTGTAACCTCGCCCAAAAGCCATGTAAATATATCCCTGATCGTCTGCTCCCATACCATGAAAGTAGATATCCAGGCTATAAAAACTATTAAATTAACCAGCAAAGGAACTGTTGCCCTTTGTCGTAGTTTACTAAATATTTCTTTATGCCCAACGTTTGAAAGTTCTATAATATGGAACGATAATTTGAACATAATGATAGTAAAAACCAAAGCAACTGTAGTTAGTGGGTGTAAAAAAGGAAATAGTAAAACCAATATCAAGAGCAAAACATTATAATTAAAAGATTTTTTTGTGTTTCTCAAATAAAATACTGCCATAAATAAAGGATAGAAAAAATCAGCTATTCCATTTGGGACCACTATGGTGTGATAGCCCCACAGTAATAGAACCCCACCGGACGCTGTTGCTATTAGAACCTGCTCTTTTTTGTTCAGGATCGCTTTGGCAAATAAATGAATAAACAGTATAAACAACATACTAAAAAATACTGGCATGTAGCTAAAAAGGCTCATTGGTGGGATATTTGCAATAAGTGCAATCTCAGAGAATAGTACATGAGTTATTGGATAAAAATTTTCTTTTTCAAAATACCCATAAGAGAGTATATCTTTAGTCAATCCGATATGAGTTAATATATCATATTTGCCATAAAAAACGTAACCCTTTAAGACCGGCAGCAGTAAGATCAGCATATTATTTAAGAGTATAATAACTAATCCGATTAACCAGTAGCTATCTCTCTTATTAAATATGGTCATTAAACTGATGCCGCATATGATACTTAAAAATAAAAGTATCCATACAATTGCCGGGATATTAGCATAAATAGAATCTTCATAACCAGTAGCTCTGTGTCTGGATATTAAATATATTATAAGCAAATCTATAAATAAAATTAATATAACAATTTTTAATAGATGGTTTTGTAATAATCGTTCAGTATGGGTCATATATTTATCACAATAATTTAATTTTAATCAAAGAATTATAGCATTGTAATATCCTGGTAGATATAATATCCCATGTAAATTTTTCTTCGATTGTTCTCCGTGCAGCTCTTCCAAGGTCGCGCCTTGTTGAGCTATCTTCTAGTAGTACTGAAACTGCATTTGCCATTTCCTCAGGAGATTTTGGAGGTACTAGCAAACCATTTTTGCCATTTTCGATAACATCAAGATTTCCACTGACCGATGTTGCGACAACAGGTAGACCGCAAGACATTGCTTCAAGCAGAGTCGTGGGCAGTCCTTCATAATGAGACGGCTGCACGAATATGGTTGCATTCTGGTAAAGTTCTACCAGCTTACTTTTATCAACATGACCTAAAAATTCAAATCTATCTTTATGTCCTGATTCAATAGCCATCTTTTTCAGTTTATCAAGTAATGGTCCATTGCCAGTAAGCTTAAGATTAATGTCAGGATACTGTGCACAAATCTCTTTTCCACATTCGATAAAATCAAATAGACCCTTTCGATAAGTCAATCGCCCTGTATATAATATGTATTTTTCATTTCTCTTTTTATTTAATGGATAGAAGAGATTCTCATCTACACCATTGCCTACTACCTCTATGTCATCCGGATTCAATCCATATTCACCCAATTCCTCAGATACAGATCTTGCAACAGATGTAATTTTATTAGATAGGTTAAATAAATTGTTCTCAATGACGTAGCTCACTTTACCCTGTAATTTAACAGCCACAGAAAATGGGTTTATTAATTCCACCCGTTCAGTATCTGTTTTCATAGGCGTATGTACTGTGGTAATTATGGGAAGATTTGTCTTGATGACTGGCGGAAGTGGTGTATGGAAATGTATAATGTCAAAACGTGATTCAATCGATTTGAGTAAATTCTCGACAAAAAATCCATGGATATGGATATGAAATGGATACAATGGCAGAAAAGTAACTTTATATATTTCAATGCCATTAAAATTCTCTTTTTGAGTCTTGTAGCAACCTCCCCGTGTTATAACAGTTACTTCGTGACCTCGATCCAGCAACTTAGCAGATAAATTAAAAATATAACTGCCAATCCCGCACTGAATTGGGGTCAAGCTTACTGAAGTAATAAAACAAATTCTCATAGTCACCTTTCTATTTATAAGATGGTATGTTCGATTTGATCTCCTCTAATAAGGTCATAGTTGGAAGAATTATATCAACACTGATTGGAAAATCAGAATTAGCAGATAATGATTCTACGAATAGGTCGATTACTTTTTTGTGGGATTCTATACGATATTTTTGAAATTTATTGGATAAAACTTTAATCGATATTGATTTAAATGTATTAAATTCAGCTATAAATTGCTTTAATGGCTCGTGAAATCCAGATTCATATGAAATCTTGGGAGGGAACCAGCGCAAAAATGCATCCTGCGCAGTTCCATAAATATTCATCCAGCTGTTAAATGATGAATGCATAAGAGATGATTGGGTTAAATCAATATACCCCTCTGCTCCATTTTCGTATTCGATAATTATCTGGACTTCAGTTGTAGTTTTTAAATCCTCATCAAAAACTGGCCTGATATATTTAATTCTTTTATGTGGACCATTTAAAAAAACTTGAAGATCAATGAAATGAATCCCGCTTTCATAAATAAGATTATAACTTCTCTTTTCATCCCATAACCATTGGGATTCATTATATACGCATGGGCCATGGTGAATCGTCTGTACTTTCGTTATTTTGCCCAGAAATCCTTCATCAATATCATTTTTTAATTTCAAAACAATATCCTTATATCGGTAGTTCATCATAACCCCGATAATAACATTATTTTTTTCAGATATATTCTTTAATTCAATAACTTGATTCAAATGAAGTGCCAGTGGCTTTTCTACTAAAACATTAATTCCTTGTTCCAATGCATTTTTTGCAATCTCATGATGTGTAAAACCAGGGGTACAAATATCAACAAAATCTAATTTTTCTTTATTCAACATCTCACGATAATCATTATATGTTTTTACCGAACTGGAAACCAGTTCTTTGGCTTTCCTTAATTGGAACTCATTGCTATCACAAAGAGCCGTAATTTCCACATTATCATTCTTGATCATATTTGGTATATGCATCTCTTGTGCAACTTTTCCACAGCCAATAATCCCACAGTTTAGTTTCATAATCTTCCCCTGAAAAGATTCATTAAATTATATTTAAATGTATTAAATTCAAAACGATAGTTACGCAAATTAAAATCTGCGATATCATGAATTAGTTTATAGTTCATTGCTCCAATTTTAGCATTGTGTGACTTTCTTATATGGGCAATAAAACCAGGATTAAAACCCATTAATTTAGAGCAAAAAGAATCAACTGATACAGGATTTCTCCCTCCGATCAAAAGACCACATCTTTTTGGAGTTCCATACGCAGGCCCCTGGAATCCTTCATGACATATATTAGCATCAACAATTGATATATCTGTTTTTATAGCACTATTTAAATCAACAATCACGTCATCAACATGGTTGTGATATTTTAATTTGTATTTGTTATATAGACAACCATAAAGGTTCTTCAAACTGCAGGTGATCTTAGTTATTGAATGTGTTTTTAATTTAGGGTGATTTACAATAAGATCAGATTCCTCATACAATTTAGGAACATGTATCTCTTTGAAATATTTTCCATTGATCTTCTTTTTGACCCATTCGGAATGAGTCAGATTTACCAGTCTACAATTATATGCATCTTCAAATCTATAAAGATCCAGCAAATCAAATAAAGTCTCAACTTTGGTTCCAGATGCATCGCTCTCTGTTATGAATATTTCCGCTTTTGGGCAACGTAATTCTAAATTTTGTATCAGTGATTCTAATATAGCAGGATCAGTAACAGCGCCACTATCAGGCATCTTGTAATCACAGAGATTTATTTTGATACTAATTTTTTTAAGGTTGAAATTTGTTTGAATCCCCATTAGGTTGAAAAGATTATTCATGTCATCAAAAAAATTATTGTTTTTAATTTGAGTTACAAACACATTGTTATCACTCATAAATACCTCATCTTTATTTTAGGAAATAGAGGACAGGTAATTCTTTACCGAATCCACCAGCTTATTTTCATTATGCTCATCCGCTGAACTTAATTCCAGTTCTAAACATTCCTCCAGATACTCAATATCATCTACAACCTTCACCCTTTTATCCTCAGACATCGCCTCTGCTATCTCTAATTGATGGTCATCCATGTGTTCATTAAATTTTTTCAATCTTGGAACTACAATTACAGGTGTTCGCTGCTCTAGTGCAGTTAATATAGAGCCAGCACCGGCATGGCTCACAACTATCCTTGCCTCCCTGTTCAATCTCTCAATCTCTTCAAAACTTTCGATAAAATTAAAATATTTCGCATTCACAGGCTTATAATTCGTATGTCCGATCTGCATTATTACTTTCTCATCAATCCTGCCCGCGATATCATCCATCTTCCTGATAAGCCTCTCAAATCCCTGGTAATGGCTTCCCACAGTCACGAAGATCATAACACGCTTCCCCAGTACTGTGCTCTCTCTCCGAATTTGCAAAGTAACTGCTTCCACTGCACAAGGAACACGCCTGATACAGGATATACAATCCTTCCTGTCAGCGATGGCTCCTTTACCCTACAAATACTCTCTATGAACATCGTTTTTATACCGAGAATCCGGGCAATATAAAAAACTGGAATTGCGATCTCAGAACCTGTAGAGATGATAATATCTGGTTTCTCATGCAGAAGAATATAATACACCTTTGGAAGACTTATCAAGAACCTCAACGGATTTTTCCCTAAGTTCTTCATGGTATATTTATTTTCAAGACCTTTTGACCTTGTACCTGCATATGTTATAAAAAACACATCATGTTCCTTAAAAGCATCCATAAGTCGCAGTATCTCAGTCAGATGTCCACCATGCGAGCATGTCAGACAAATCTTCATACTATTAAAACCCCCTGCATTTTATTGCTATATGTACTTAAATAATGTTATTTAAACCCAGCGCTCCAATGCTGGTTAACCCTGATTCTTCTATGTTTATTTGCTATGCGTATTTGTTATGTGTATCTGCTGTTTGCTTCCAATATGTACAGTTGCTCCTTACATGTTTTTAAACAAGATTATCCTATTATTACACCGGGGATGTAATGGGAATACACAAGAGAAGGGGTTAGTTGGGATATGAGCAAACTGGCAAGCATCATCTTACTCTCCTACAATAGCCGCAAAGACCTCGCTGAGTGCATTCCTTCCCTGATCATCCAGACATATACCAATCACGAGATAATAGTAGTGGACAACGCATCTACGGACAAAACCCCGGAATTCATAAAAGCCAATTATCCTGACATAAAGCTAATAGAAACTGGCTCAAACCTCGGCTATCCAGCAGGCAATAATGTTGGAGCCCGGCACGCAAAAGGCGAATACATCATAATCTTGAACCCAGATACCATCGTAGATTCTGATTGGCTATCTCAGCTCATAAAACCCTTTGAAGAATATCCGGACATAGCGCTCACCACATCAAAGATATTGATGTATCACCAGCAAGACACAATCAATACCTGCGCCAACCATTCACATTTCACAGGTATTGATTTTTGTAAGGGACTCTATGAACATACTTTATACTTTTCAAAGCCTGAAGAAGTGGGCGCGGTATCAGGTTGCTCGTTTGCGATCCGCAGGGAGATATTCGAAGAACTCGGCGGCTTTGATCCTGATTTTTTTCTCTATCTTGAAGACATCGATCTCTCGTGGCGTGCGCGTCTTGCAGGATACAAGATTATGTTCGTGCCCCTATCCATCGTATATCACAAGTTCCGGCTCTCAGTCTCGCCCTTGAAGGAGTTCCATCTTGAACGGAACCGTTATCTCATGCTTATGAAGAACTGCAGCCTAAAGATGATGATTCTGATTTCTCCCGCGCTCTTAGTTACTGAAATTGTAACATTGGGATATGCCGTCCTTCATGGTATGCCCTATATCCATAACAAACTGTGTGCATACTGGTGGGTACTCATGAACCCTGATAAAATAATAACTAACAGGCGCAAAGTCCAGAAGAATCGAAAGATCAGTGATAAGGAATTTCTCAGGTTGCTTGAATGGAAAATACCCTTTGAACAGATGATTGAAAACCGGATAACGCGTGGTATGGTGGATGTGATTTTTAACTCATTTTATGGCATTTACTTTAAAGCAGCAAAAATAATATTATAATTATTTTTTCTATTAAATTGATAATCTCCTCATCATTCCAGCATCTGTGAAAGCTCCTGGGTTGAAACAATCTGTCTATTTAGACAGACCGTTTCAATTTATGTTAGGAAATATCAGCGTTCAAAAGCACCGATATCGTGTCCTTTACCTTGTGGTCGAGACTTTCCATCGAAATCCACTCGCGGAGCGTTAACAGATGAACCTGCGTCTATAGACGGAGAAGTGCTCTGGAGACGGAAGTTTCCATTATCAGGATTAACGAACTGCGGATTTCCTGTCACATAATTAGTTCCACGGGTTTCGCCCGAATATCCTCTGTAACCATCGATGAGATTATGATCTATTACTGTGGAAATACTGCCGCCATTTGGTCTTGTTTGTACTATTTGAAATCTAGCACCTTTGCTTGCGATATTATTTCTTACAACAATGTTCTGTGCTGTCATACCATCTCTTTCAGTACCTAAATATATACTCCCTACAGCGTTATACACAACGTTGTTTATGAAGAAAATGTCCTTATATTTAGGAATAAATGAAGGCGAGTTAGTGTAAGCAGTCAATGCCATCCCGTAGGCATCGATATTATAGATGATATTATTATAGAATCTAACATTTTCCAGAAGACCTCCTCTCTCAGAGCCAGTTGTAATCCCATTTGCTTTTATATTTCTTACAATGTTGTTATAGACTTCGATGTTATACTGACGGTCTCTATATGCATCTACATATATACCGGTTGAACGTGTGTTCTCCACTATGTTGTTATAAACTTTCACATTGGAAGAGCCATCTTTTATGTTGATGCCCTCTCCTCCATACGCATTGCCTATAACATGGTTGTTTCTGACTATGATGT
>DYGR01000071.1 GCA_020724545.1 Candidatus Methanoperedens nitratireducens | reverse complement strand
CGAAAGTATTAATAGTACGCTCATCTGCGGTTAATAAATTACTGGAATTTGAGAATGGTGCTATAAACCTCTTGTATTTAATTATAATTCAAAAATAAATTTCTCTCCATCTAAAAAAATGCCGGGTTTTTTGATAATACCATCAAGATGGATCCCTGCAATCACATCTCCTCCAAAGCTGCTGTTATCTCCAAGTGCGATATGCACAGTACCTCCGACTTTTTCATCCTCAAGGACATTTCCGATAAGTCGGGCTTCGGGATTGATTCCTATACCGAGTTCAGCGATATTGCGCGCTTTTTCTCCTACTCTGTTGAGAATTGAGTTCAGCTTATCTGCATGCTTACCTTTGATATCGACCACATACCTGTTCCTGACAGTGAATTCAAGAGGAGAATCAAGAACACCAAAACCGCTCATGGAACCATCCACAACAAAAATGCCATTCGCATCTTTCGGGGCTATATATAGCTCACCTGCAGGAAGATTGGCGCTGCATCCGGGCTCATGGCATAATCCAGTATCCATCATCCATCTGCATCCCTCAAGATTAAATACGATATCAGTACCTGATTCAGCGGTAACTCTCACCTCACGGATGTTCTCAAGCCTCATGCTTAATCGAATGGCAATATCCCTGATCTTATTATAATCGGCTGTCATTCCACCTGATGTCATCATTTCCTCTGTTATTCCCGGCATAGAAGCAACCCTTGCACCTGCTCTGCATGCGTTTATCTTTGCCTGCGTATGGGTAAGAGAGTAAGTAGTCGGGGCAAGAACCACATCAGCACTCTTCATAGCCTCTGCTACTGAAGCAGGCGGCTCTTCCCCGTGGCGCGTTCTTGGAAGCATGGTCATCAGCATCACTTCGCATCCCAGGTCCAGGGCGGTTTTGAGTAAACTCCCGCCTATGGCTACAGGGGTTGCAGTATCTACTACAATAAGCACGTTCTCACCGCGCTTCACTCCGAAGCATTCCATCACTTTACTTGCGCCTTTATCTATCATGCTAAAATCTGCGTTTATTTGCGTTCATCTGCGGTTTTTTATTTTTTAAATCTTTCTCGGGTCCCTGATCTCTCCGTAAAGAGCGCTCGCAGCCGCTGTTGCCGGGGATGAGAGATATACAAAGGCATCAGGGCTTCCCTGCCTGCCTTTGAAATTCCGGTTTGATGTGGACAGTCCTGCTTCGCCTTTGCCCAGTAATCCGAAGGCTCCGCCCATGCACGGCCCGCAACACGGGGACTCCACAATTGCTCCCGCTTCCATGAACTGCTCGATGTAGCCTGCACGAAGGGCTTTCATATACTCTGTGCGGGAGGCCGGTATTATCAACAATCGAACACCTTTTGCCACTTTTTCGTCCCTCATCATTTTAGCCACGATCTCAATATCCTCAAAACGGCCGTTTGTGCATGAGCCCACAAACACCTGATCGATCCTTGTCCCTTCTACCTCTTCAACGGGTTTTACATTATCCACATTGTGCGGGCACGCTACCTGGGGCGAAAGCTCAGAGACATCATAGCTCCTGGCTTCTGAGAATTCCGCATCCTCATCGCTCTTCCACTGTGCCTCTAATCTAAAATCAGGTATCCTTTCCCTGATATATTTCTCTGTAGTACTGTCAGCCTCCACGATCCCTGCTTTTCCTCCCATCTCGATAGCCATGTTGCACATGGTCATCCTGCCGGGGATATCCATATCCCTTACAGTGCTGCCGCAGAATTCTGCTGTCTTATACCTTGCCCCTTCAGCGCCGACATCACCGATGAGATGAAGGATGACGTCTTTTGGATAAACGCATCTGGGAAGCCTTCCTTCTATCTCAAACCTGAAGGTCTGGGGCACCCGGAACCACAGTTTTCCTGTTGCAAAAACAAAAGCCATATCAGTGCTGCCTATACCTGTCGAGAATGCCCCCAGAGCGCCATAGGCGCAGGTATGGGAATCAGAACCTACCGTTAAATCTCCCGGTCTTACGTGTCCTTTCTCAGGCATGACCTGGTGGCACACGCCCTCAAAGACATCGTAGTTCAGTATCCCCTGCTCACTTGCGAACTTGCGCATGAGTATATGGTTCGCTGCAGCGTTTAACGAATCAGCAGGTACCTGGTGATCAAAAAGAATAACGATCTTACCCGGGTCCCATACTTTCTGTCTTTTTTTACCTCTTACTATTTCCCTGAACCCCTCAACAGCAAGCGGCCCTGTAATATCATGGGTCATGGCGCAATCTATACTGGCAAGAACAAAATCCCCGGCTTTTACATCTTTACCGCAAGCTTTTGAAAAAATCTTTTCTGAAATCGTTTGAGCCATAGACATCTCATGATAGCATTAAATTATTTAATGTTGTCGAATTCCACTGATCTCTTCTCTTCTTATTCTCTCAACCATGCGCTCCCTGAGGGCGATCAATCCCGGGCTTAACTCCACAGGATACGCAGGTGCACCATCCAGTTTTTTATACTCATCGGGTAAGTTCAAAAGATTTTCAGCCGCTGTTTGCCTTATCTGGGCAAGCGAGGGTCTGTCGCAGATGATTCTTCCCTTTTTAACAGCTAATCCCAATAAAGGCATGGCGTTACTTATCCCCTCATCATCAAGTGAGATGATATCTTTTACGGACTTTCCCTTATCAAAGATGCGCCAGACGTTTTTCCTGCCGGGAAGCGTGGCCTTTACAGTTTCTTCTGAGAGCTTCATCTTCGGGATACGCCTGCCGTGCTCAACAATTTCAGAGAGCTTGTATATCCCGTCAAGTGCGGGATTCGGCCGTCCTGTGATAAGCTCTGTGCCAACACCGAACATATCGATTCTGGCACCTTTCCTCATAAGCTCATCTATCTTCCATTCGTTGAGGTCTCCGCTTGCCACTATCTTAACATATGTAAGCCCTGCATCATCCAGTATTTTGCGCACCTGTTTTGACAGCTCGCTTAGATCCCCGCTGTCAAGTCTCACACCCAGGAGTTTTTCTCCTCTCATCTCAAGCTCCTTTCCAACAATCACAGCTTTCTTTGCGCCTTCTATGCTGTTGTAGGTGTCTATTAGCAGAAAACATCTTGAGGGGAATGTATCTGCATAGGCGCGGAACGAATCGATCTCGTGATCAAAGCTTGTGACAAACGAATGGGCCATGGTGCCTGATACAGGGATGCCGAATCTTTTCCCTGCAAGTACATTGGATGTGGAGGCGCACCCGCCTATGTATGTTGCGCGTGTTGCCTCAAGATGCCCGTCCCCCTGCGCCCGACGTAGCCCGAACTCTGCGATCGCCCTATCTTTTGCAGCATAGACCACGCGGGCAGCTTTGGTGGCTATCAGTGTCGAGAAGTTCATCTTGTTCAGTATGAAGGTCTCGATGAGCTGTGCCTCTATTATAGGGGCGGTTACCCTGATTATGGGCTCAAGAGGAAAAGCGATACACCCCTCGGGCATGGCCAGGATATCGCCTGTGAACCTGAAATCTCTGAGGAACTCAAGAAATTCGTTGTCAAAACCCTGGGTTCTTAAGTATTCGATATCATCATCCTCAAAATGCAGATTCTCGATGTAATCCAGGACATAGCTCAATCCTGCTGTTACAAGGTATGAGCCTGTGGGTATTTTCCTTATAAAATAATCAAAGGTAGCCTGCGGGTTATGTCCTGATCTCCAGTATGCCTGCATCATGGTAAGCTGGTACAGGTCTGTTCGAAGTGCTTCACTCATATAATGAATGTTGATACGGCTGTTAAATTAAAAGTTTCTGATTTATGTATGAAGCTTAAACCTGCATAATCTATATATTCTTAGCAACATTATTTAGTTGGTGGATTTTTTGGAATCGGTATATATGAAAAACGTAGCAAAAATGGAATTAGATAGGCTGGCAATCAAATATCAGGTAGATAAAAAAGAGCTAGTGTTTCTTACAGGGATGATGTTTAACCTGAGTACAACCTGTACTCTGTTAAAAGAAAAGTAAACTATCTCTTTCGCAATTGAGAGAGTGAACCGCACCTGATGATCCTATTTTATTTGTTGTTCTCAGCCTCAAGTGCCTTTTTTCTTTTTTCTTTTTCTTCCCATATCTTTTCAAGTTTATCCCTGGTATCCTGGAATAATTCTTTAATCCTCTCTCTATTGCACAGCTCAATTTCGCTCCCACAATCTTGCCATTTTTCCTCACATCTATCTGCAAGCTCGTAGCAATTTTTCTCAAGATCGGGTAGATTTTTTTCAATGGCTGATTTAATATCAAGAGTATCAATCTCAAACTTGGCACTTGTAAGGATTGCAGGGACTAGCTGTTTTTGGATTGTTTTGAGTCGATAGCAGGGATCTAATGTCACCATATTAAAACACCACGAATATAAAATGGTTCTTTCAATACTTATAACATCCTGAACAGGAATTAAGCATTTGCCCTCAAATTACTCAGGGGAACATTACTACCTTTCCTGCCTCGCCTGATCTCATAGCTTCGAAACCCTGCTCAAATTCATCAAGTTTAATCCTGTGTGTGATCACCGGGGTGGGATCGAACTTACCTGTGGAGAGCAGCCTTGATGTGGTGAGCCATGTGTCCCATATCCTCCTGCCGTATATGCCCCTGACCGTGATATCCTTCATAACCAGATCCCTTGATATATCGATACATACATCCTTTGTGGGCAATCCAAGTATGGAGGCGCTGCCTCTTGGCCGCAATGCCTTCAGCCCTTGATTGATGGCATTACCGCTTCCTGACATCTCAAGGAACACGTCCACACCCTGCCCACCCGTTATCTCCAGTATCTCATGCACAGGGTCTGATTCATGTCTATTTATGACAGAGTCCGCACCCATCTTCCTGGCAAGGTCAAGATGTAGCTGTGAACCTGTTACGTTGATGATACTGGCAGCACCCGCAGCCCGTAGAATGCCTATAGCGAATAGAGCTGTCGGACCGCCCCCGAAGACTGCGACTGTTTTTGCAGTGACATCATGGCTGAATACGGTGTACACGCTGTTGCCAATGGATTCCTGCAGGGTAGCTATATCCACAGGCATATCAGGCGGGTTCTTCCAGGTATTTGCCTCAGGTATGACGGCATATTCGGCAAAGAAACCATCAACATCCACACCGAAGAACCTGAGGTTTGAACAGATATGCATATTACCCATCCTGCACTGCATGCATATTCCGTCGAAGATGTGAGATTCAGCAGATACCATATCGCCTTCCTGGACAAGGGTAACACTACTTCCCACTTCTACAACCTCGCCGCATACCTCATGACCAATAGTTCTGGGAGGTACAATCCTGCCTTCGGACCAGGGATGCTCCCAATTGTATATATGTACATCAGTTCCACATAGGGAGCAGGCCCTGATCTTCACCAGTACCTCATGTTCTTCAGGCACTGGAGTTCTGGTCATGGCAATATCCAGCCCGGGTCCTTCCTTCATCTTTCTTACAGCCTTCATTGTATCCATAAATATCCGTTGAAAAACTATAATTAGGTTTGTGCTTGTACAATATATAGTATTCCGCGATCAAAAGAGTAATCAAGGGTAGATATATAATGAGACTTGAAAATAAGACTATAATCGTTACCGGAAGCGGAAGAGGATTGGGAAGATATATTGCTAAAAGGCTGGGCAGAGAAGGAGCAAAGTTACATTGTCCCTCGCACCCCTGCTCAAAGCAGCGCTAACCAGATTTTTACATTTATTCTCCAGACTTACAGTCCCTGAAACTACTTCTCTTATCTCCTCATCCCTCATGGTATCGTTGAGACCATCTGAGCACAGAAGTAGCGTATCCCTGCCCAGCTTTATCTCATAGAAATCCGGGTTCGTATTTTCCATGCCCATTACTCTTGTCACTATGTTCTTTGCAGGATGCCTGAATGCCTGTTCCTCACTTATCAGCCCTCTATCCACAAGCTCCTGGACATATGAGTGGTCTTTAGTTATCCTTTTGATTGTCTCTCCTATCTTGTAAGCCCTGCTGTCGCCCACGTTAGCCACAACGCCCCTGCCCTCATCGTTCAGCAGTGCTGCCACAAGTGTTGTTCCCATGCCATATCTACCAGGCACGTTTTTCGCTTCATGGCATATCTTCTCATTAGCCCTTTTGAATCCCACCGCCAGCAGTTCTTTCATGGATTCTAAAGACGCGGTCTTTTGAGAATCATGATCTTTCTTTACAGTCTCAGCCAGCTCTGTTACTGCAAGCATGCTCGCAACCTCCCCGGCTGCATGTCCTCCCAATCCATCTGCAACAGCAAAGAGATAAAGATGCCTGCACTCCAGAGCCATGGTAATATAGGCATCCTCATTGTTCTCCCTGCCCCCTGTATCAGTTGCACCGCAGTAGGCTAACATAATTATTCTCTTAATTCAAAAGGTAGTAATTGAATACATAAATAGTTATGTCAATCCTATATCCTCGACGCAATCATATATATCCAGGCTTTTCCACCAATAAGTTTTATGTGAGGTATATTATCTAACAAACATTGAGAGAACTTATAAAGAGCGTTCAGGATGGCACTTTTGAATACAAGAATAGAGATAAAACTGAAATCAACTGGGCCAAATATGATTCTGCTCAAATCAAGAAAATGGCAAACTACCTCAACAATTTAAGGGATATCGTCGATGAAGCTGATAATCGAATAAGAAATCGAACGATACCTGAAAAACGCGGTCCAGGTAAACCAGAAAAAAATAAAAGTTCCTCCTGAAGTTCCTGAGAATGAAACAATAGAGGTGATTTTAATTATTAAAAAAAGGCAGGATGATTTAAATATGCACTTGCCACGTCAAATTTATATCCTGTTGGGACAAAAAGAAACGAAACTATGGAAGTCAAAATAATTAGAAGCCCTGATAGAAAAAAGACCATTCAGGCTAAGATGGTCGGAGAAACTCTTGTAGTATATCTTCCTCTTGGAATGCACCGCGAAGAGGAGAGAAAATTCATACAGGAGATGAAAGAAAAAATCGAGAAAAAGAGGCTTAAGAAGCAGATCAATAAAGATGGTTATCTGAGAAAACGGTTTGATGAGTTTAACAGTAAATATTTTCAGGGCAAGCTCAAGGTAAATTCGATCGAATTTGTTACTAATCAGGAAAGGAAAATGGGAAGCTGTACACCTGCCAATGGCACCATTCGAGTATCTCATAAGCTTCTGAACATGCCGGGATGGGTTCTTGATTATGTGATCATGCATGAGATGACTCATCTGGTGCACCCCAACCATTCAAGAGGGTTCTGGGCAAAGGTTGGCGAGTATAAATATACTGAGAGAGCCAGAGGCTTCTTAATGGCAAAAGGAATGGAGGAAGAAGAGGTGGAAACCAATTCGTGATCGTTATTATCGTGAAATGAAACCAACTATTACCCTGTCAGCACTGTGATGAAGAAGGACCTTATAGAGATTTGATTTAAATATGCTAAACGTAGAAAAAATGCATGATCTTTCCAGCAGTCTTCTCGCAGTCTACGCGCTCATATTCTCCGAACCTGGAGGGCATCCTGTGCCTGTAGTTAAGGGTCCCTGATACCGTGTCTCTGGATTCCAGTTCAAAAACGCCGTACTGAATACCCTGCACCTCTATAGCGATCCCCTGATCTTTGAGCAGGGTGTTCATAAGGTACCGAAAAGTATTTTAACACCATGTTCGTTATCTATCGAACAGGATAGGCGGGTCTATTTTTGACGGATACCACCCACTCCCTAACCCTCCACTTCTAACCCGCTTATCCTATTCTTCATTAAGAAGACCGAATATCCATTCAGAGAGTGGTACACACTGTGCGGGTGTACACTCAAGATTGCAGCCTGTGCATGGGGCGAACATATCATCGACCATTAATAACTTAAAATCCTTAATCGTTTCTTTTCTCTCGATATACTTAATTCGGTAGGTTCGCAAACCCTTATTTAATTCTTGCTCCCTGTATATCTCTCCGTCTTTTTCTAGCCTGTCAACAATACGGGAGCATTTACGGCGATCTATATTAGCCTCTCTCCAGAGCTCGTTTTGTAAAATTCCATGTTCTCTGGACCTTATCAACTCCAGGATTCTCTCTTCATCTTCCATTCTTTTCCCCTACAGGACTCAGCAGGATTATATTATTACCTCTTAATACTACTGAACCCAGAGAACGCGACTTTACTCCGTCTGCAATCTCAAAGGTATCTATAAGGTGCAGATTCAAATTGTCATCAACACTCTCAAGCTTGCCCTCAAGAATATTTTTATCACCTTTCATCTCAACCTGTATGCGTGTGCCAATTAATGTTTGAACTTTTTTATTTGGGAACAAAATATGACCTCCCTCCCATTTTATTTCCTTTAGTACTTCAATTTTTGCATGAGTCTTGCAACCTCATCGAGAATACCTGTTGGATTGTCAAGTACAGTTATCCCTTCAAGTTCTCTTATCATCCTGACGTTCTTTGAATCTATATCACGGACCTTAAGCCTGGCCAATCCACCTCTTATTGCACCAAAACTGCACAGTTTCACACACTCTCCGCATCCATTGCATTTTAGAAGATCGATCTGGTCTACAATCGCATATCCCGGGCAATTCTCTCTGGGAGGACATAGCTCACAGTTCATACAGATCTCCCGATCTATAGAATACGGCATCTTAGACTCGATCTCTCCTGCGATATCTACAGGAACAATAAAAACAGGAATACTTCCTTTCACTGCCTGGGCTACTGCATTTGTTACAATGGTATCCGCTATCCCATAAGCGATCTTTGCGGTCGAGTTCGATGTGGCAGGAGTAATTACCAGGGCATCGTATTTTTGCAGCAGGAACCTGCCGGATTTTGGAACACTTGCTCCCTGGTTGCGCTCAAAGAAAACCTCTTCAAGATATCCACCAGGTGAGATACTTAAAAGTTCATCTGCCAGTCCATACATATGGATTACCTCTTCACCTGCCCGGGATACAAAGGTCGTCACTTTTAGATCTGCTGTTGTCTCTTTGATCCTCTTAAAAACTTCAAAACTTTCGCGCAGGAAATGTCCTGCGCCTGTGATGCCCCATGCGATTCTCATATATATCAAAAGCTTTCGGGTATAGTACCCATCATACCATATAAATTTTAGCCCTGGCTTTAAATCCCCAGCATCACCTCAAAAACAGGCACAACTGCCGCACCAGAGATAACACTTACCACCACTCTCCAGTCAACCCGTTCATGGGCATGGGGTAGAAGGTCACTTGCACCGATATAGATGAAAGTGCCTGCTGTAAAGGCGAGGATATGTCCAAAATATTCCTGGGGAAAAAAACCTGCTATCAATGCGCCTGCGACCGTCAGGAATGAGGTAGTTATTAATATCTTAAGGGTATCCCTTGTGTTAAAAGCTGCACGCCTCATTATAATGCTTGTTGAGAAACCCACAGGCAGTTCATGCACAGCCACGGCAAATGCAATAATCAGGCCAAGGACAGGCTCTGTAAAATACCCCACTGCGATAGCAATTCCATCGAGTATGCTCTCAAGGCCAAGACCTACCGCACCTATCCAGCCCGATATATGGATATCACATTCTGTCTCTTTGCAGGCATGGATCATTATGCTTTTCTCAAGCAGATACAATGAGAAAAAACCCAGGGCAAGTGGATTCACTATTTTAGTATCTGCCTCCAGTACTGCTTCGGGCAGCATCTCAAAGATAGCAGTAGAGATTAACACACCGGCTGCAAATCCGATTAAATAGTTTGTATTGATCTGCCTTAAGCCTGTGTAAATAGGCAGCAGTCCGCCGATGACTGAAAAAGCACTGGCTATTAAAGCATACAACAGATAAATCATAGACCCCGTAACTGTTTTATTTAAACATAATTCTTTTTAAAGAAGCTTATAGTTATCCGCCAAAGAGTTGGAGGAAAAATCAAAAAGTATAGGAGGATAGTGGGTAGTTGGGGATTGTGGTGGTTGGTGGTGTAAAAAAAGTTTATTTTACTACCCACTATTGATTCGTAGATATGCGAACATGATATATATAGTTTACGTTGTTTGTAAACTTGCGCTTCTTTAAGAAATAATCCAGGGAGCACAATCAATCCTGCATAGAGTCGCTTCTTTTGAAAAAAAAGACTAAAGCCGGGGTTCCAGCTTCAGTCTTTATTACACTGCTTCAGTTTTTAATTACGCCGCTTCAACAGGAAGAACAATGCCAATAATCCAGCCAGGGAGATTATCAGTCCAAATCCAGGAACCTCTGGAGTTGGTGTTGGAGTTACTATCTCATCTGGAGTTGGTGTTGGAGTTACTATCTCATCTGGAGTTGGTGTTGGAGTTACTA
>DYGR01000070.1 GCA_020724545.1 Candidatus Methanoperedens nitratireducens | reverse complement strand
TTGAGATATGACCGGAATAGGGAGGCACTATGAGTATGTTGATACCATCTTCCCCCTTCGAAAAATTCCTCAATTTCAACGTTTTCAGATCTAATATTACTCTATTATCTGTAATCCATGCTGGCCTCTCAATCTGTATTAACCTCACCAGGTCTGCAGGATAAATGAGCAGTTTAGAGGGTATGCATGCCCTTGTAAGGCATATACCTCCAGGCTCGTCTTTATCAATAACCGTGATCTTTACGTTCGGATTGCTTTCCAGTACCGGGCCAACAAAGTTCATTGCAGAGCCAGTCCCTATTATATCCTTGTGCGCTTAATTTTCAGGTTTGAGGAAGGTTGTTCTTGATTCCATCGCCTTTCGGGAGCATGAGAGAACGAGCGTGGAGGACAGTCACAAACCCTGTACGATGTACGAGGCCTGTACATAGCGTTTATTACTGCTTGAGGGTATTGAGTTCAAATTACCGGATATCTACGCTGGTATATAACTACACAATCGGAGCACCGAATGTAAAATCCTCCAGTTCCACCACCTTTTTCCATAACTCCTTACACTCGCAGTCAAGGTTGTTAAAAATCCCTGCATCCTGTGTCAATGAGAAAACACGTATTGCCTCTGCCACATCCCTATCGCATTTCCCGCAGTTATGCGGGCCGCGCGCCGATCCTGCAGCAACTGGATCGGATATTATGACGGTGTCAGGATTTGATTCCTTACCGGTTCTCAGGACTTCCACAGCACTCCAGAGCCACGGTGGGCGGTAATCCCCGCGCTCAAACATCTCATCCACAAGTGTTCCTCTCTGGACATTGCAGAGATTGATTGATATTGTTTCAGCGTAAGGCGCAGTGTCATTGATGGAGCGTATCATATCATTAACAGCGGCGCCCTCTGAGAGAAAAGCAGGCTTAAGAAGCAGGTAGGCCTTGACTGTCACACCTTCAAGCCTTGCAGCATTGCTTGCCCTGACAAAATCCGAGAACGAAAAGCCCTTATTGATGCAGTCGTTCCGTATCATATCGTTGCTCGTCTCAAGCCCGATAGCCACCTCGAATCTTTTACCAGGGCTTGCTATGGATCGGGAGAGCGTCTCCTGCGTAATATATTCAGGCCGCGTCTCTGCAATGACCTTTTTAACACGGCTATCTTTACCGAGGCGAGAGAGCATCTCCTGTCGTGTCTCTGCACCAATCTCACAGTCATCTAAGAAGCTGCCCGAGGTGAATATCTTTACAATGAATATCTCATCCCTGCATCGTAAGAACGCATTCTCGAACTGCTTCATCAGATTATCATGCGACGGAGGCTTCTGTGCGCTGTCATAGATATATCCGCACATAGCGCAGTTACCCCACCTGCATCCCCCTGTCTGAAAAATTACGGTGAGCGTAGCAATTGGCTTTCCATCAAGCAGATCCTTCCCGATCCATACAGCCGTGGGTTTATCAGGCTGGTTGATTTTGAATCTCTGCCTTGAGCGGATATCGCGTATAACTTTAGTGAGTGACATTTTCCTTATTCAAACTCGATTGTTGCAGGCGGCTTTGGCGTCAGGTCATACAGCACGCGCGAGACGTTGGGTATCTCACCCGTGATGCGTGATTCGATTTTTCTGAGTACATCCCACGGAAGTTCCATTGCCTCCGCCGTCATCCCGTCTCTTGATTCCACGGCACGTACAGCGATGATCCATCCATGTACCCTGATATCACCTTTTACTCCTGTCCCTTTCTCAAGCAGCGCAGCGAATGTCTGCCATGGATTGAACCGCTCCACCAGTTCTTCCTCGACAATGGCATTGGCCGCCCTTACGACATCCAGTTTTTCCTCTGTTACCTCACCTATAATTCTGATCGACAGACCAGGCCCCGGGAACGGCATACGCTCTGAGATCTCTCCTGGCAGGCCAACCATCCTTGCCACTTCTCTTACTTCATCCTTGTACAGGTCTGCAAGTGGCTCAACAATCCCTTCAAAGTCGATCACTGAAGGAAGACCGCCCACATTATGATGACTTTTTATTCCTCCTTCTGACTCGATCCTGTCAGGATAGATGGTTCCCTGGATCAGGTATCTGGCACCGATCTTTCTTGCCTCTTCCTCGAATACACGGATAAACGCCTCGCCCACTGCCATCCTCTTCTCCTCAGGGTCTGTCAGGCCTCTCAATGCCCCAAGAAAACTCTTTTTTGCATCAATCACACAGAGGTTCATATCAGAAAAGACCTTTTTAATTCGCTCAGTCTCCCCTTTTCGCATGAGCCCTGTATCGATGTAGATAGGTGTAAGTAAATCGCCTATAGCGCGGTATGCAAGTACAGCGCAAACTGAGCTATCAACTCCCCCTGAGAGCGCTATTATTGTCCGTCCTCTCACGCCTTCTCTGATCTTCTCGATGCTCTCGTTAATGAATCTATCAACCTTGACCATTAGCCTCTACTTGTTGCTCCTGCCTTAAATCATTTTACATGGACTCTGGATTGTTTTTAGGGAGAATAAATAGTTTCAAATATCATAAAGATTAACTGTAATCTAGGGATTGATAAGTATGAGAGGTTTTGATGAAATAGTCACCGGGGCCGTAGAAAAGGTGATACCGAGTGTCGTGAACATCAGTGAAGTAAAACTGATCAGGGATGCGTACCTTCGCGTACATCCGGTTCCTGGCGTGGGCTCTGGCTTCATAATCGATGAGGGGGGATACATATTGACCAATGCCCACGTGGTGTACGGATCACGTGAGATAAAAGTAACACTGGAAGATGGCAGGACGCTTCAGGGTGGGATAAGGGGCATAGATACCATAATGGACCTTGCTGTAATCAGGATTAAAGCCGATGGCCTGCCTGTTCCTGAGATGGCAAAAGAAAACAATCTCAGGATAGGGCAGATGGCGATTGCAATAGGCAGTCCGTTCGGCCTGGTGGGAGGTCCTACGGTCACAGCAGGGGTCATAAGTGCACTGAACCGGTCTATCCAGACCGAGGTGACATTTATGGAAGGGCTGATACAGACCGATGCTGCCATTAACCCGGGAAATAGCGGTGGTCCACTTATAAACAGTGAAGGCGTTGTAGTAGGGATCAACACCGCAATAATACCCTTTGCCCAGGGCATCGGGTTTACCATTCCGATACAGCCAGCCATGTGGGTAGCCGAGCAGTTGATAGAGCACGGTGAAATTGTAAGGCCCTGGCTCGGTATCAATGCAGTGGATGTCAACCCAAAACTTGTGGCATACTATAACCTTCCGACTGATACCGGGGTAGTGGTGGCAAATGTAGCACCGGGAAGTGAGGCAGATAGATCTGGTATCGAGGTAGGAGATATTATTGTGAAGATTGATGATACAGAGATCAAAAATGTCAGGGATCTTATCAAGGTTATAAATAAACATAAAGCGGGTGATAGAGTCAATGTTGAATTATTCCGTGGTCAGGATAAGGGGCGACTTGAGGTTGTACTTGACAAAGCTCCGTCGATAAGAGCCCCGCAGGTTCCTGGATAATATATCTTCCCTGCATGTTTATTCCCTTTTTTTCCTGTACTTATACATGAATTACCTTCCCCAGTGCTGCCTCTGCTGCCTCAGCAAGTGCCTCTGGCAGAGTGGGATGGGGATGGATTGTTGCTGCCATATCCTCTAAAAAGGCAGCCATTTCTATAGAGAGCGAGGCCTCACTTATCAGCTCAGAGGCGTCTGCCCCGACTATATGTACCCCGAGGATCTCGCCGTTCTTTTTATTTGCTACCACCTTAACAAATCCCTCTGTTCTGTCCATGGTAAGCGCCCTTCCTGAGGCACGGAAAGGGAACTTGCCTGTACTTACCTCAAAACCGCTCTCTTTTGCACTTTCCTCATCCAGGCCCACTGTTGCTATCTCGGGGTCGGAGAAGATCACAGCAGGTACTGCCCTGTTATCAAAAGCACCCGGCAGACCAGCTATCGCCTCAGCAGCCACCTTTCCTTCCCTGAACGCTTTATGGGCCAGGAATGGAGGGCCTGCCACGTCCCCGATAGCGTAAATTCTCGGGTCAGTGGTTCTTCGCCTCACATCGACTTTTATAAAGCCTTTCTTATCAAGCTCTACCCCTGTGTTTTCCAATCCTATATTATCGCTGTTCGGATCTACTCCAACGGCTACCAGTATTTTATCAGCATCAAGCTCTGTTCTCTCCTCTGTACCTTTACTGCTTATGGTTACTCTTGCCCTGCCGTTTTCTATGCGCATCCCTTCAGGTTTTGAATTGAGATAAACCTCTATACCGAGTTTTTCCATCTTTCGGCTGACTATCTCAACAGCTTCGGATTCAATCCTGGTAAGGATCCGGGGTGAGCGCTGGATTATCTTTACTCTGGTACCAAGCTTGGCAAACATTGTTCCAAGCTCTATGCTGATATACCCGGCACCTATTATCACCATATCCACAGGCACTTCTGAAAGGCTCAGGGCCTCTTTTGAGCTGATAACAAGCTGACCATCGTATGGGAACTCCGGGAACTCTGAGGAGCGTGAGCCAGTGGCTATGATCGCATTTTTAAATTTCAGGGTAGAGGTTCTGCCGTCCTGAAGTGTAATTCTGGCCCTCTCAGACGACTCAAGATAAGCCTCACCTTTAGTTACCTCTACACCGTATTTCTTGCACAGATAACCTATACCATCTCTGAGCCTTTTTACCACCCCAGAGTTCCATTCCTGGATCTTTTTAAAATCAAACTCCACGGAACTCTTTATGCCTATATCTCCAGGATTCTTCATGTCATGGATGAAGCTGGCCACATGTATTAGAGCCTTGGAAGGGATACAGCCATGGTTCGTGCAGACCCCTCCAAGTTCATCCTTTTCCACCAGGATCACATCCTTCCCGAGCTGGCTTGCCCTTATGGCAGCCACGTATCCGCCCGGACCGCCGCCTACAACCAGAACATCGCATCCTGTAACGAGATCCCCCACTACCATCTATACCCCGTCCAGCAGGAGTAGATCCGGGTCTTTAAGATGCTCTATTAAGGTATTCATAAAGCGAGCAGCCTGGGCTCCATCCAGTACCCTGTGATCGAACGAGAGGGCTAAGGGCATTATCTTTCTTACTTTGATCTCCCCGTCGATCACGACAGGCATATCTCTTATTTTGTGAGTTGCAAGAATAGCGACATCAGGGGGGTTGATTATCGGTGTTGAATAGATCCCACCTATGCTTCCTATATTCGTTATCGTGAATGTATTGCCCTTTAGATCAGAGAGCTTTATTTTTCTACTTCGAGCCTCCTCAGAAAGCCTCTCCATCTCCCGTGCCAGTTCCAGGATGCTTTTCATATCAGCATTCTTAATAACCGTAACCATGAGACCGTCAGGTGTATCGGTCGCTATCCCTATGTTGTAGTAGTATTTGATCACCATCTCATTCTTCTCAGGATCTACGGATGCATTGAAGTGAGGATACTGCTTGAGTGCCGCAATTACCGCCTTGACAATAAAGGGGAGGTAGGTAAGCCTTACGCCCTTCTCCTGTGCTATTTTTTTATCTTTTTCCCTCAATCTCACAAGTTCTGTAACGTCTGCCTCATCTACAGTAGTAACATGGGGTGCGGTATACTTGGACTGCACCATCCTCTCTGCTATGGATTTGCGCACACCCTTTATAGGGATTCTTTCTTCTGCAAGCTTTACCTCTGGCGGTTTAGCTTCAATTTCTGGTGGCTTAATCTCAGGCGGCTTAGCTTCAGGCGGCTTTGCTGCAGCTTCTGCAGATCTTCTAACATCCTCATCAGTTACCCTGCCCCCTGGTCCGCTTCCCGCAACCTTTGATATGTCCACGCCTAATTCCCTTGCCAGGCGTCTTGTGGAGGGTGTGGCCAGAATCCTCTCAGGCCTCTCAGGTCTCTCAGGTGGTTTTTCTGGTGGCTTCTCTGGCGGTTTTTCAGGTGGTTTAGGTTTAGCTTCTGGAGCCGCAGGCGGTTTTACCTCTTCCCCGGGTAGGGCAAGTGTAGCAAGGGTGCTTCCTACATTTATGGTATCCCCCTCTTTTCCATAGAGTTTTAATATCCTTCCTGCCCTGGAGGATGGTATTTCGACTATGGCCTTATCAGTCTCAATCTCTACCACGGCCTGATCAGTCTTTATCTCATCGCCTTCTTTTACAAGCCATTTGACAAGCGTGCCTTCGGTTATGCCCTCGCCCACATCCGGGAACTTTATATCGATCATATTTATTCACCTCAGAAGCCTGCAACCTCTCTTATAGCTAAAGCCACTCTCTCAGCATCAGGCAGATAGTAGTCCTCAAGTTTAGCCAGAGGTACGGGAACATCATATCCTGTGATCCTTTTAACCGGGGCCTCAAGGTAAAGGAATGCTTTTTCGTTTATTCTTGCAATGATCTCTGCCCCTAACCCCAGTGTCTTGGGCTCCTCGTGAACGATAACAGCCCTGCCTGTTTTCTTGACAGAATCTATTATGATCTTCTCATCCAGGGGCGAGAGCGTGCGCAGATCTATTAGCTCAACGCTGATATCCTCAACCTGCTTCATAGCTTCCTGGCATACCCTGACCATTGCACCCCAGGATACAAGGGTTATATCATCACCCTCTGAGAGTTTCTTACCTGTACCAATGGGGATTGTATACTCGCCCTCAGGCACTTCTTCCTTGAAAGCGCGGTAAAGCCTCTTGGGCTCAAAGAAGAAAACAGGGTCAGGGTCCCTGATACACGATACAAGAAGACCTTTGGCATCAGATGGGGATGATGGTATTACCACTTTCATGCCTGGGATATGCACATAAAAGGTTGCTACGGCCTCTGAGTGATGCTCAAGTGCCCTCACGCCCCCTCCGTAGGGCGACCTTACCACCATGGGGCAGTGGTAAACCCCTCTTGAGCGGTACCTTATCCTGGAGGCATGGGCAGCAAGCTGGTCTATGGTCATATAACTGAACCCCTCAAACTGTATCTCAGCCACAGGCTTCAAGCCAGAGACAGCCATGCCTATAGCGGTTCCAACGATGGCTGATTCTGCAAGGGGTGTATCAACTACCCTGTCAGCGCCAAACTTATTCAGAAGACCTTCTGTGACCCTGAATACCCCGCCATCCACACCAACATCCTCACCCATAACTATAACCGTGGGATCTCGTTCCATCTCCTCATGCAGCGCAAGGTTGATTGCCTGAACCATATTGAGTTTAGCCATCCTCATTCCCCCATCTTTTTTGCAATAAAGCCCATGAGCTCATCCATCTGCTCTTTAAGGTTAGGCGGCATCTCACCGTACACGTACCTGAACATACCTTCGACCCCGGGCTTATAAGCCTCGGCCTCTTCTACAGCCTTCTCGATCTCTTCTGTTGCTTCTTTAATCAGGTTATCTTCATAATCCTGACTCCACATGCCCTTTCTCTCAAGGTATATCCTGAAGCGCTTTACAGGGTCTTTTTTTCTCCATTCCTCCACCTCTACCGCCTGTCTGTATCTGGAGGCATCATCAGATGTTGTATGTGCGCTCATGCGGTAGGTATAGCACTCTATCATTGTGGGCCCGCCGCCAGATCTTGCCCTCTCAAGTGCATCCATGGTCGCATTGTATACTGCCAGCACATCGTTACCGTCTACCTGGATGCCTTCAAAACCATAAGCTAAAGCTTTCTGAGCAAGTGTTTTAGAAGCTGTCTGCTTCTCTCTTGGTAAGGATATGGCGTACTGGTTGTTCTGGCAAATGAAAACAACGGGGATTTTGAATACCCCGGCGAAGTTCATACCCTCATGAAAATCCCCTTCAGAAGTAGCTCCATCTCCAAAATAAACGATAGCGGCTGTATTCTGCTTCTTTATCTTTGCAGCCCATGCAGCTCCCACGGCGTGGAGTATCTGGGTACCCACCGGTATGGAGATCATAAAATTCCCTGGAGTGATCGTCATATTCGCATCTTCTGAGCCCATCCAGTACATATAAAGAAGCTTCACAGGAAATCCTCTTGCTATTTGAGCCCCGTGCTCCCTGAAGGAGGGAAAAAACCAGTCCTCAGGTCTGAGGGCAAAAGCGCTTCCTATCTGGCTTGCCTCCTGCCCGAGGGATGAGGCGTATGTGAGCATCCTGCCCTGGCGCTGAAGCTTCAATGACTTATCATCGAAAAGCCGGGCAAGCACCATGGTCCTGTAAAATTTTTTCAGTGTTCCTTCATCCAGTTCTGGCTCTAAATCCTTATCCACATTGCCTTCCGGGTCAAGAACCTGCAGCCAGTCCACACTCATATTCAGAATTTTTTGTCTGGGCAAATTTAAACCTCCCATTACTAGTTTTAATAACCCTGTACCTTTTTAATCTTTACTGATATGTAAAGTTAAATACTATCCAGAGCCTGTTCTATATCAGAGATGATATCACCTGCATCCTCAAGCCCGATAGATAAGCGCACAAGTTGATCAACTATCCCGCATTTAATCCTGTTCTCGCACGGGACGACTGCATGGGTCATCGAAGAAGGATGCTGGATCAGTGTCTCTGCATCGCCCAGGCTGACCGCAAGGGTGCATATCTTCAGGGCATCAAGGAATGGATGTGCATCTTTTGCCTCTTTTAACAGGAATGCAACCATGCCCCCGGACCCGCACATCTGTTTTTGAGCAAGGTCGTACTGCGGATGCTCCTTAAGCCCTGGATAGATAACCCTGTCCACCTTATCATGCCCCTGCAGGAACTTTGCAACCGCCGTTGCGTTCTCATTGTGCCTGTCCATCCTTATTGATAGTGTTTTCATTCCGCGGGTTATGAGCCATGCATTAAATGGACTCATCGCCCCTCCCATATCCCTTGATGTGCGCCTTGCCGAGTTTATAAATTCAGAAGAACCTGCTACAATACCGCCAATCGTATCCCCATGACCATTGAGGTACTTCGTGGCGCTGTGCACAACAACATCTGCGCCATACAGGAGCGGCTGCTGGAAATAAGGTGTCATGAACGTGTTATCAACAAAGACTGCTGCTCCTCTGTCGTGCGCTATATCTGAGACCGCTTTTATATCAATCAGCTTGTTCGTTGGATTGGCAGGTGTTTCAAAAAAAACAAGCTTTGTACCGGGACGTAATGCTGCTTCGACATTCCCGGTATCCGAGGTATCTATAAAGCTAACATCCACACCGAACCTTGTAAGGCCGGCGAACAGGTCATACGTGCTCCCGTAGATCACTTCATCTACAATCACATGGTCTCCTGCTCTTATTGTAGAGAACACTGCTACACTGATGGCCGCCATTCCAGAAGCCTGCGATAATGCAGCCTCACCTCCCTCAAGGTTCGCTATCTTCTCCTCAAGTATCTCAGTAGTGGGATTCAGACCGCGGGAATATACATAACCTTTCTCCTGCCCGCTCATCACCCTTGCCGCATGGGCTGCATTCCTGAACCTAAAAGGTGCGGTCTGGTAGATCGGGGTAGCGGTTGCCCCGGTCTCATCAATTTTTTTCCCGATATGGATTGCCCTTGTGGAGAATCCGGCTTTTTTAAGATCCATATTAGATAGGTTAGATAAGCGGTCTTGGCTGTTTCTCATCAGGCTGCACAGGCAGCTTCATGGTATTTATCAGAACAGGGTCCGTGACCTCTTTTGCGCGCTCAAGCAGCAGTTCTTTCCCGCGCTGCGTGATGGCAAATATGGGGATCGCAGTACCGAACTGGGCGCATGTTTTCCCTTCAATCTGCCCGCGAATCCATTTTGAGGTGCATCCCGTGGTCATATCCACCATGCTTATGAACTCCTTTGCCTCATCCCCTGGCATGCATGTCGTATGCACACCAAAACTTGCAACCTGTACGTCGTGCTTTTTCTCAAGGTCGCGGATTTCCCGTATATCCTTTACATTCGTGACCGAGACCCCTATTTTCTTATAGCCAAGCTCTATGGCCTTTCTCACGCCCGCGACCTGATCAATGACCGCAGTATGTGGATCAAGGACTATCCCCCCGACATTATGTATCCTATCGATCAGCTTTGGAATCGGTGTTGTCTCAACAAGCCCTGATATGCGCGAACCCATACCCTGCGCCAGTTTGGGGTTGCTCGTAATTACAGTGCCTGCGCCGTCACATGCGGTCACGCAGGTATCGATGAGCCCCCTGCGCAGTCCTGTCATGAAGGTCTCACTCGCACCGAACCCCACGAATACCTCCATCTCGATTGCCCTGTCCTCTGTGAACATACCGAAATCCTTCATTCGGAACTCGATATTTTCTTTTGCTGTTTTTGATGTGAATTTCTTTATGCCGCGAACCTTATCAAATATGGGACAGTATTCTGTCTGGGGTTCTCCGATCTCAACAACCTTACCGTTCTCAACCACTACACGCGTCTTCCCGAGAGCTTCCATTACATGCCTGTCTTTCTGTTTTGACATAGTCGTTACTATTGGTCTTGTGGCTATTAATCGTTAGGGATACTGACAAAATATTGCAGAAAGAGGCAAAATTTGCCTTAAAAAAACGCAAGAATTACCGTGATAAAGATGGTAAAGTAAAACATGAAAAACCCGTATA
>DYGR01000069.1 GCA_020724545.1 Candidatus Methanoperedens nitratireducens | reverse complement strand
CTCTTTTTATATACATAGGTCTCGCCTGCTGAGAGGGGAGTTGAATCCACCTCGTCTCCATCCTTTAGAAGGGATATGAGCATTGTCCTTGCACCCAGGTCTATGTCCTTTGCTTTCAGGACATAGCCCTCCTTCAGGGTAAGAGTGCTTCCTACAGATACGGTGCGCTGGGTATCGTCATCGATGAGCACTTTATGAAGCTGTCCCTGGGAGAGCACGCTTATTCCTGCAAAACTTGTGCTTGGCCTTGTATTGGTTATAGTGGTGTTCCCTGTATAGCCTGCAAAGTACTTCTCTGCCATGAAGCCTATGACCTCGTACTTGCCGAAATTGGAGTAGCCGAAGCTCACTTCCTGTGGAGTCGTGATGTAGGTGAGATCCCCCTTGTCAATGGTTCTATCATCGTGTCCACCCAATGCTATCGTAATCTCCTCGTTGCCGACATCATCCCTGAAATCATAATAGAAACCGGGGAAGCTCATGGGGTTCCATGTATATTTGAGGGAAAAATCGCCCGGCCTGCTGCCGTCCCAGATGCGGTTGCCTGTCGTGTAGGTTTTGGGGTGGACGGTCCAGGTCCATTCCAAACTGACGGTACCATTAACATTAGATGCGGTCACGTTGACAGTATGATTACCGCTTGGTGTGCTGCTATTAGAGTAACTTATATCTTCCCCAGGTGTCGATGTCGTTGTGTTCACGGTGATAGAATCAATTTTCCAGATAACTGTAGCAGATTGATCTACATTAATCTTGAAAGTAGCGGCATTATTACCTGTAGTCTCTGTTGAGTCGGCATCAGGCGAAATTCTAGTAATAATTGGGCCTGGTGGAACTCCAACTACAAAGGGAGATAAACTACTTACATTGCCGCGAACCTTATTATTGCCATCATATAAATATGTTGTAACATCTTTCCACGATGTGCCATTCCAATGATATAATTTAACATTACTCTCATTAATTCCTGCAGGAGGATTATAGCCTAATTCAACAGTAATGTTACCAGACGATGTTGCATCTATCAATGTAATATCGTAGTAATTCCCAATCTTTAAGAAACTATGATCACCCCATCCAGGCTGTTTTTCTGAGTATATAGTTGCAGATGTATTTCCCTCACCATCTACTTGAGAGAAGGTCACATTAAGATTATTTAAGGAGACTAATACATTGCTTCCACTGGGTGTGTTCAAAGTGTATGACGAATTTGATACTACAGTCGAGTTTACATTATCAGACGCATCAACTGTCTGAAGTGAGATAGTATTCAATGTTCCTGGATCAAACTGTGTATAATTGAAATAATTATTTGAAGTAATAGTCTGAAAGGTATCATTGATTTTAACTATAGTATGATTAAAACCACTTTCTTCTTCGGGGTTTACCCAGGTCCAGTTTATCCATGTAGCACCTCTTGTGAGTGTTAATCCTGTAACCGGAGGGGGTCCTGGTGGAGTAATGACGTTCCAGACCCAAGTAGTTGAATTTGTTCCATTGGTATTGTCAATAACTACTTTAACGTTGTATGAACCTACACCAGCGGAATTATTCATATAATATACCAAGGTGGAGGCAGCAACTGTCCCATTATATTGGACTTGTTCATCATCTTCACCTATAAACCATGTGAAGTTTGCTTCTTGATTTGAACTGGCATTAAAGAACTGCGTGCTTCCCTGTGGTGTTGTTGGGTTGGTATCAGGATCACGGTAAATGGCTGGAGGCGGATTTGTGACGTTCCACAACCATGTATGGCTTATGGTACCATTGCCACTAACTGCATCAGCATCAACAGTGACATTCCAGTAGCCTAATGACGAAGTATTTGAGTACGATGATGTTGTTTGCATATACTCATTATATAGTAAACTATCATCAAGATACCATGTGAAGTTTGCAGTTTCACTAACCTTTATGTTGAAATTTCTTTGCTCACCAACGGTATTATTCACTTCAGTGCCTGATGGGCCTGGCGGAGTAGTCGAATCTACTGTAAATGCTTCTACTGCAAAAGAAATAACACTCAACATCAACAATACAAAGGCAATCCCTGTAATAAATCCCTTAATTCTCATATATTTCCTCTGAAAACCGTATCTCAATTATCCTCATATCTAACCTAATAAACCATGTCGCAAACATACAATACCTCTAGGACTGTCATTTCCTAAGAACCCATCCTATAAATAATTTCTGTGACAGACGCCAACTTGCAGCAGTTTAATGTATCCGAATTCAGAAATTACTGGATTTTTTCATGCAACCTCGACAAGATATATATCCTCATGCGAGAAAAATTAGACTGAAGTGATAGCTTTGAGTAAAATAATATTCAAAAGTGCAAAAATCACAAGACCTGAAGATAATCAGCCTGAGCAGATAAAAAAGATCTTTCCTTATATTTCGCCGCTGAAGCAGGGGGATATCGTGGCGATAAAAATACATCCAGGAGAATACGGGAATACAACCCACATAAGACCGGTAATCGTGAGAACCGTCGTTGATCTTGTAATAAAAGCCGGAGGGATACCTTTTGTTACAGATACTACCACGTTATACAGGGGTATGAAACTTAACGCTGCTGACCTGATAAATGGTGCTGCCATGAACGGTTTTACTCATGCAAGCATGAACGCCCCGTTTATTGTGGCAGATGGTTTAAGGGGGAATGATGCGAAAGAAGTACAGATCAACGGAGAGGTGCTTGAGAGCATCACGGTTGCATCTGCCATCGCAGAGGCGGATTCAATGATAGTGATATCCCATGGTAAGGGTCACCCGGGCTCAGGATTCGGCGCAGCGGTGAAACATCTGGGTATGGGATGTCTTGATCGGGCAGGCAAGATAAAGATCCATGAGGTGGGCAGGCCTTCCATTGATCCTGATATATGCGTGCAATGCGGTGCTTGCGTTGAGATATGCCCGTGGGGAGCCATAACACCGCCATATATCGATCATTCAAAATGCTGCGGTGAACTATCATGTGCCGACACATGTCCGGAAGAAGCAATCATTCCACCTCCTGACGCTACTGACAGGATGCAGAAAAGGTTAGGCGAGGCAGCACTTGGACCGATAAAAGCATTAAAAGGGCGGATTGGATATATCAACTGGGTATATGATCTGACACCGGGATGTGATTGCTTTAACTTTTCAGGTGAGAGGTTCGTTGAGGATGTGGGGATACTCGCCGGACAGAACCCTGTTGCTATAGACTCAGCAACGATAGATCTAGTCAATGAAAGAATGAAAACAAACGGCGGATCAATACATACTGTGTGGGGAATAGACCCCTGGATACATATCAAAGCTGCTGAAAAAATAGGATGCGGCAGCCGGGAATATACAATAACGGACTCAATATGAGATCCAGGAATGGGACAACTGATGATTAATCCTGTTTTCAAATAGCAATTTACTTATACGTAATCATCTCTATGTGAGGTCATGAAAAAATTCTTAATTCTTTTCCTTGCCGCCATAGTATTATTCAGCGGCTGTGTTGATCAGAGAACAGTGAAAAGTGGGGATAATATCTCAGTTAATTATATCGGAAGTATTAAGGATGGAGAGATTTTTGATACTTCAATTGAGGATGTGGCAAAACAGAATAATATACACACACCAGGCAGACAATATAAACCTCTCCAGTTTACTGTTGGAAAAGGGGAAGTCATTTCAGGATTTGATGATGGTGTGATAGGGATGAAGGTCGGAGATACAAAGACATTAGAGATCCCGCCAGAGAAAGCTTATGGCCCAATTAATCCTGAAGCAATTCAAGTCATCCCGATAATAGAGGAAATACCTGTAACAAGGACTTTCGCAAAGGTACTTGAGCTTCCAGTTGGCCAGTTTGAGAGGATATTCGGTCCAAATCACGCGATTGGTGATAATGTTAGTATCCCGGAGACGAACATTAATTTGACAGTCCAGAATATCTCCTCCAACGTGTCATTGTCCTATGATCTCACGGTTGGATCCAGTATTGTTCAATCAGGAGCACCATGGAACGAAACCGTAGTAAAAATTGACGATAAGAACATTACAACAAGAGCCGACGTGAATAAGGGCGATATAATCCAGTTAGAGGAGGCTCCATGGAATACTACCGTGATTGATGTGACTGATATGAATGTTACCCTGAGGCATAATGCCATTCCTGATACAGAGCTTCAAACCATGTTTGGTCCGATAAGAATACATTTCAATGAAACTTCTATAACAATAGACCAGAATTCTGAGCTTGCAGGTAAGACATTAGTCTTTGAGGTGACTCTGATATCAATCGACTGATGGTATAGAAAGATTTACTTTAGATTAAAATAGGTAGGAAGATATGAAAGTTACAGTAAGTTTAATTAAAGCAGATGTGGGCGGCTACCCCGGCCATGCAAGCGTGCATCCAGAGCTGATTGAGACTGCAAAAAAAGAACTTGAAGAAGCAAAGAATAGCAGGCTTATAGTGGATTACCACGTTCTCGCTGCAGGCGATGACCTTGAGCTTTTGATGAGCCACACAAGGGGCTGCGACAACAGCGAAATCCACGAGCTGGCATGGAACACCTTTAAGGCTGCTACGGAAGTTGCAAAAGACCTGAAACTCTATGGAGCAGGACAGGACCTGCTAAGCGATGCTTTTTCAGGCAACATCCGGGGTATGGGTCCGGGATCTGCCGAGATGGAGTTCACAGAACGCAAGGCTGAGCCCCTGATCGCTTTCATGATGGATAAAACAGAACCCGGGGCGTTCAATCTCCCTATCTACAAGATGTTCGCTTCTCCTGAGAACACCGCCGGACTGGTGATCGACCCAAGCTGCCACAGTGGCTTCAGATTTGAAGTATGGGACATAGTAGAACATAAGCGTGTTTTCATGAATGCACCTGAGGAGATATATTCAATGCTTGCGCTCATAGGCGCAAAATCCCGCTATGTTATAAAGCGTGTTTTCCCGAAGGAGGGTGGAAAGCTTCCATCTGATGAGCCTGCAGCAGCGGTGAGCACAGAGAAGCTCTACCAGATAGCAGGTGAATACGTGGGTAAGGATGACCCGGTAGCACTGGTGCGCGGGCAATCAGGCTTACCTGCGGTGGGTGAGATCCTTGAGGCCTTTGCTTTCCCGCACCTTGTGAGCGGGTGGATGCGCGGCTCGCACAACGGCCCGCTTATGCCTGTCTCGTTCAAGGATGCAAGGTGCACGCGATTCGATGGCCCACCCCGCGTTATTGCTGCCGGATTCCAGATCAGCAACGGCAGGTTGATCGGACCCGCGGATATGTTCGATGATCCTGCTTTTGATTATACTCGCACAAAAGCGCAGGAGATAACAGAGTACATGCGCCGCCACGGTGCCTTTGAGCCGCACAGGCTTCCTCTTGAGGATATGGAGTACACAACACTGCCCAGGGTCATGGAAAAGCTCAAAGAGAGGTTTGAGGGTATTAAGTGAATTTGCAAAAAGAAGAGAAAATAGTAATAGTCCTGCTGGTCATGGCAGTGCTCACACTGACTATAGGCTATCTTGGTTTCTCTTCACAGCCTGCCGCCTACTCAAAGGATTCAAAGCTTGGCGAGCGCGTATATGTTGAGGGCACAGTACTTTCAAAACAGATGACAAAGACCGGTGATCATCTTATCATGACAATCTCAAACCTCAATATCAATGTGTTCATACCAAAAAATAATGGTGCCAGGGAAGTATATGATTCTGTAAAAATAGGGGATAGGGTAAGGATAAATGGTAAGGTTGAAGAATATAAAAATAAAAGGGAGATTGTTGTCGGGAGTGCGAAGGATGTGGTGAGGTTATAGTTACACAGATAACTTACGCATCAAAATATACCAAAAAGTCTAATTGAAATGTAAACTAAATAGTTATATCAGACTTTTATGCTTTTTATTCATATTTGATAACCATGGCCATCAAATTCAAACCCACTTCCTGTACCACCCCTGAGCAAGATAGCACAGTCATCAAAACCGAAGGTCTTACCAAAAAATACGGGAAGATAACAGCATTAGATGATCTGAACCTGGAAGTTGAAGAAGGTGAGATCTTCGGGCTTCTCGGTCCGAACGGCGCTGGCAAAACAACCCTTATCTCAATGCTTTGCACTATCTTAAAACCAACATCAGGTAGAGCATGGGTGAATGGTTTTGATATAGTAAAAGAATCTTCAAAGGTCAGGAAATCAATAGGCATAGTATTCCAGCAGCCAAGCGTGGATGACCTTCTCACAGGGAGGGAGAACCTTGCCATGCATAACCTTCTCTTCGGGGTGCCAAGGGGATTAAGAAAACAGCGCATAGATGAAGTCCTGTCCCTTGTTAATCTTGAGAAAAGGGCCGATGATCTTGTCAATACATACTCTGGTGGCATGCGGCGGCGCCTTGAGCTTGCACGCGGTATAATGCACCATCCAAAGATTCTTTTTCTCGATGAGCCCACACTCGGTCTTGATCCTCAGACAAGAGAACATATCTGGGAATACATACAGGACCTTGCAGAGAAGGGGTGCATGACCGTGATGCTGACAACGCACTATATGGAAGAGGCAGAGCAGCTATGCGATAGGGTCGCAATTATAGATTACGGGAAAATAGTGGCTCTTGATCCACCGCAGATATTAAAAAACCAGATAATCGGGGACGTGGTTAAACTAAAGCTGAAACAAGAACAAAAGAACCCGGCTATACAGAAAATAAGAGAGCTTGATTATGTAAAGAACGTGCAGGAAAAAGATGGTATGCTGTACCTGTCTATTGAAGATGCAGGCAGGCATCTCCAGGACCTTCTTACCCATACAGGTCAGATTGATTTTGTAGAAGTGAGAAGAGGAACACTCAGTGACGTATTTTTACATTACACAGGAAGAGAGATACGCGAGGCTGAAGCAGAGGGCGGCTTCTGGGAAAGGGTGATGAAGAAATGAGTGAGATTGAAGGTATATATGCAATATGGCTGCGTGAGACAAAGATATACATCAGGGAAAAGGAGCGATTAATTGCATCTATAATCTCACCGCTCCTGTGGATATTCGCTTTCGGGGCAGGCCTTGGCTCAACAGTGGATATCGAAGGGTACAATTACCAGATTTTTATCTATCCAGGGATAATGGCCATGACCGTACTCTTCACATCCCTTTTCTACGGTATATATGTAATCTGGGACAGGAAGCTTGATTTTCTAAAAGAGGTGCTCGTAGCGCCTGTATCAAGGGCAAGTGTATTTGTAGGAAAGATGTTCGGCGGCGCAACTGATGTAATGGTTGAGGCTGTGATCCTTCTCATAATAGGTTTTTTTCTGGATATTCCATTTACACTTCCAGTTATCATCGGATCAGCCCTCATACTTCTGTTGATCTCAATCGCCATGGTGAGCATCGGGCTTGTCATAGGCGCAAACCTCAGGAGCCCTGAGGGGTTCAATCTTGTGATAGGGTTTGTCATGTGGCCCATGTTCTTCTTCAGCGGCGCTCTGTTTCCGGTTGATAATCTTTCGCCGTGGCTCACTGCCATAACTTATATAGATCCCCTGACCTACGGCGTAGATGCGCTGCGCGGTATCATCCTTGGTATAAACCAGTTCCCGATCTACCTCGATGTCGGGGTGATGCTGGTTTTTTCAATGGTAATGATGGGTATAGGTGTGTTAAGTTTCAGGAGAATGTGATGTTCAAACCCTCTTGATCTGCATCTCTCTCTTCTTTGGCTGAAGCTGTATAAGCAGCGCCTTGAGTTTGGCATCGTCTATCTTTGTCGTAAGCCTTCCACTCTGCGCAAGAGCGACCAGTTGCGCCTCAACACTTGCCACAAGATCGGGCTTTGTCATCCTGAGAGTATTTAACCTCTCCCTTGCCTCAGGTGTGAGTATCTGGCGCAGGATAGCCTGCTTCTTTGCCTCGTACTCGGCGCGTGCCTGCTCCTGCTGGGCCACCTGCGCCTGGGCACCGTACTGCTGCTGTAACTGCTCAAGCTTGCGCCTTTTTATTTCCTCGATATCTTCATCCATATTCTAATATTTGGCCATAGCCGGGTTTGTTTTGGTAAGTTCCTCTTTAACTTCATGCGCGGCGTTATCTAAAAACGACTGTCCCTGTGGCGAGATTGTCCTGCCGGTCTTCTGGGTCTTAATGAACCCGGATTTCTCAAGCTGCTGCAGTGCTTCCCTTGCAATGGAGCCGCTTCCTTTTGAGAAGTGTACAGGCATTACTCCATTTCTGTGCCGACCTCCGTAGAAACTCCGCAGGCGTGAAACACCCACAGGTCCGTCGATATAGATGCGTCTTAGTATTGATGCGCACCTCACGAACCACCAGTCGGCATTATCAGGCGAGAGCTCTTTATGGGCGCCTGTCTTGGCAAAACGTGCCCACTCAGGTGGCTTAACCTTCTGATCTTTTTTTAATTTCTCTGCTATGCTATTTATGAGCATCTCTGCGGGCACATCATATATTGTTGTCAATGTTGATCCTCCATAAAATCATCTTGTATGTAATGAAGGGTGATTAATCTATCGGATAGTATTTACCTTTTTCGGCGAAATACAGCAGTATTCCCTCTAACTTCAATAAGTTCCGAATCAGTCAGGGCTGCCAGTCTCTCTGATAGTTCCTGTCTATTACCCTCAATAAAAGCGGTCTTAAGAAATTTTACTTTAATTAGCTTCTTAAGCTTCAATTGTTTTTTTAACTCTTCCACAACAGGCTCTATGCCGGATTTACCGATATGGATAGTAGGCTCAAGCACTGTAGATTCTGCTCTATGATCTTGTTTATTCATATTAATAGCTCTTTGAGCTTTTTTGCTGCTTTCTCAAGCTCTATAAGGATCAGTCCAAGCCCGGTATCCGAATTTACAGTAACAACGAGCAGTGCTCTGGGTCCTGCACCAACTGCAACTAATCGTCCCTGTCCAGATTCTACAATAACCCGGTGAGGTATACCTTTTCCAAGCTCTACAGTAGCGGTCTCGGCTGCCCCGAGCATAGTTGCTGACATAGCAGCGAAGGATTCAGCGAATTGCCAATTCTGCACAATAGCACGAATAAGCAATCCATCACGACTTACAGCAGCGCATGCCTCTACCCCACCGATATTCTTCATATCTGTCAGTATTTTATCTATCATATCAATAGTGTCTGGCATCAGATCCCCTCTGTAACACTATTTATCAACGCCTCAAATGCCTCGTAGACACCGATCTTATCCTTTGCTACGGCAGGGATGATAGGAACGTCTTCAGGAAGGTCAAATTGTTCTCTTATTTCTTCAGGAGTCAAAGCCCCTGCCAGGTCCTGCTTATTAGCTACAATAACATACGGCAATCCATAGGACATAGTGATCTTAAGCATATGTTTTGCTCTGGTAAAGTCTGACGGGTTTGTGGAGTCTATAACTAGAAAAACGCCCATAGATTCACCACTTAATAGTCTTATGATCGGATCAAACCGCTCCTGGCCAGGTGTGCCAAAAATATCTGCACTAAAACCTTTATAATCCACATGACCGTGGTCGAGTGCTATTGTTGTTCCAAGCCGATCAACCGATATCGCTCTGGTCGAGAGTGCATGCACAAACGTGGATTTTCCTGAATCAAAAGGCCCTGTAACAAGTATCTTTGGTATGTATAACTTTACTCCACCTGGTCTAAGTACCCTGAAAAGCATGGATCTTTTTATTTCCTTTGTCCAGTCTGATTTAAGTATCTCGAAATACTGCCCGAATATGACCTGCTCCACTATCCCGCCAATAGATATGACAGCATTGAATAATTCGCCTTTTATTATGTCCAATGTCTCCTGAGAATATGGCCATGCCGTAAAATTATAGACCATAACATGATCATATAGCATTGCCATTTTATTCCATACCCTGACCGCTTCGATAACTTTCTTCTCGCCGCATAAATCCATTATGGTAGAGAGAGAACCGAATACAATAGTGCTTGGAGATAACTGTTTTATTAAATTTACTATTATCTTGCTAAACTCTTCAATATTATCTGGATTTGAAACAACGTATTTCTCTTTTGAGGGAGCACCGATTAATGGATTGTAGGCATCAACAGCGATGAATCTATTATTAAATTGATTGATATCCCAGCCAAACTCCTTGAACTGACCTTTCGTAATATCCGGTATAGTGCTCGATGCCACGAGAACGCAGTTTCCTCCATCTTTTAGAGCACTATAGATTGTCTGCATCCCAAAAACCTCCCCTTCCACACCTGGCTGCATATAATAGACAAGACTTTTGCCTTTAGGTATTCCACCACCAAGGAATTCATCCAGCTTTGGGATGCCGGTCTTGATCATGTTATTTTCTCCCTACTATCCTTACATTAGCTCCTTCGATCTCATACTCAAACCATGGAGTGGGCTTTGGGGAGAGCCCTACTATTCTTATGAAGTTCTTATCATCCTCGGATTTGATCTCTATCATGCCGTCAAGTAGTTGCTTTAAGGTCGCAATAGCCTGCTCATCATGCATACCGCTATCTATTACATATATTCCCATAGCCCCCATGGCCTTGATACGTCCTGTAAAAACATGAAGAAACCTGAAAACTGTTTGTATGTTTGAATACATCAGTATTGTGGAAAGCGAATTTATATGAAGCTGGACTTTTCGTATGTTCTTTTTCATGAAGAATTCTTCGAGGAACTGGCTGATTTTCACTCCTATTCCAGTTAAATCAACAGGACTACTTGCTATTTTAATGTTTTCACTCTCAACAACTGCGCCGCCAAGCGTTTTTGTAACACAATCAACTATTCCAACTCTTGATAACGGCAGGCTTAATTTGTGCTCTTTGAACCATTCTAAAATATGAGTTGCCGATTCACGGGTTGTTACCGTTATTATTGCATTATCATTCTTCATACCTTGGTACATTATATAATACAGGATAACCTCTTTTCCGCTCATAGGAGGGCCGATTAGTATGATATTCGAGCCCTTCTTTATACCCCCAATCGCGTTATCTAGTTCCTTTATACCAAGTATATAGTCACTCATTGTTTCGCCTTTGTGCTGATTATACTATTTAAATTTTAGTATCCTCTCCAAATTTAGTGGTAATGCTCCCTGCGAAGACAACATCAGTAT
>DYGR01000068.1 GCA_020724545.1 Candidatus Methanoperedens nitratireducens | reverse complement strand
TTGGGAAGCCATCCGAGGTGGCAGGTGCGGTGGCATATCTGGTTTCAGAAGAAGGGGATTACATAACAGGTCAGGTCATTGATATAAATGGAGGACTCTACATTTAATCTATTTTTTAAAAATTAGTCCTCGTGCTGTTGTATAGTTTAATACCCATGCTTTAGAAGAAAGCCTCATACTCAAAGAAAAATATTGGTTCTACGTAGCGTTATTTCAATGGAGCCTCCCAATACTGCCCTAACTGTGGTCATACACCATGCACCCACCACTCACCCTCCAGCGTATGCTCCTTCTTCCAGATGGGAACCTCAGCCTTCAGGCGCTCGATAGCCTCCCTTAGCACGGGGAAAAGCTCATCCCTGTGTCCCGCAGCCACGACAATATACACAATATCCCCGCCTTTTGGAATGATACCTGTCCTGTGGTGCATCAGGACATCTACTATACCCTCTTTTTCTTTAAGCTCAGAGCATATCCTATCCATCTTTTGTTTAGCAACACCGGCGTACTCCTCGAATTCAAGGAACTCTGTGCGGGTTCCCCCTGTGACAGCCCTTACAATGCCTGTGAATGTTCCTATAGCTCCTGCTTTCTCAATATCTTTAGATTGCCGTATCCTCTTTACCAGTGAACCAGGCGTATGGTACTCTGGCAGCCCGAGAACCAGATCAGTTATTTCATCGATATCTGCATCCTCTGATCTATCAAGCCGCATAACGATGTTAGGGGCCTCAAGATCGCCAAGTGCTATTTTGGGGAGCGTGCTTTCCTTAAAACCCTCAACCACCCCGAAATCCATCCCCGCATCAGCAAGTTCATCCAGGGCACTTATAAGATTATTATTCCGCGAGAATTTTACAAGCTCATCCGGCGTGACCCCGATAACAACATCAGCGCCAGCCCTGGCATGTTTCCATGTATCAGTGCCCCTGATATTCAGGCTGTGCTCATGCAGGTGTTTTACCGTGCCAACCTGTCCGTATCTCTTAAGGGCCTCTACTATCCGCTCCACCAGGCCTGTCTTCCCTGATTTCTTATAACCTGCTACTGAGATTATTTTCACAAAACACCTCGCTACATGGATTCCGGGGCTGCTATCCCGAGCGTATCGAGTGCGTTTGCAAGGACTATTCTTGAGCAATCAACAAGCGCCAGTCGTGCAGCCCTGAACTCGGGCTCTGCGCTGAGGACAGGCACATACTTGTAGAACTGGTTAAAGACATCGGCCAGTTCCCTGGCATAGATCGCGACGATATGGGGTTTTAACCCCCGCGCTGCATTATCGATTGTGCTATCGAAACTTGCGAGCTTTTTAATCAGTGCGGTCTCCTGCTCCTCAACGAGAAGATTGGGGTCATAACTCTCAAATGCAATCCCCCCATCCTGCGCGTTCTTGATAATACTGCATGCCCTGGCATGGGCATACTGGATAAATGGTGCGCCCTGCTTCTCAAAGTCCAGTGCCTCCCTCCAGTCAAATGTGGTCGCCTTATCAGGTGAGACGCGGATAATATCGTACCTCACAGCGCCTATGCTCACAAAAGCAGCCACCTTTTTCTTAAACTCCTCATCAGTATCAGGCCGCTTTTTATTTACTTCTGAATATGCGGCTCTCTTTACCTCATCCAGCAGCTCATCGGCAGAGATGAAAACACCGCGCCGCGTGCTCATTGAGCCCTCGGGAAGGGAAACGAACTCAAAGATGACTATCTCAGGCTCAGGTAGGCCAAGGAGCCTGAGCACTGCTTTAAGCTGGGATGAGATGAGCTTGTGGTCTGCTCCGAGGATATCGATCATGCGGTCGCACATTACTGCTTTCCACTCATGGTATGCGAGGTCACGGGTTGTATAAAGGGATGTACCATCAGAGCGCTGTACCACCAGGGGCTTCTGGATACCCATATCCTTCAGGTCAACCATAAGAGCCCCATCCTTTAGCATGGCGCAATTAAGTTTTTTGATGCGCTCCATCACCCTGCTGACATCACCTGTGCGCACGAATTGTGACTCCCAGATAAATTCATCATGGCTGATATTCATGCGCTGCAGGGTTTCTTTTATTCCGCGCATCGCCGTGTCTATTGCGTCCTTGAATCTCTGGACTGTCTCAGTGTCTCCGTTCTCATATTTTTTCATGAGGGCATCCACTTCAGGTGAGTGCTCTTTTTCATCGACCAGGGTCTTGTTGGCATTGATATAGATCTCTGCAATCGCATGATCAGGCTTTTTGGTCTTATCGAACTTGAAGTTCATGAGTCCCCATACAACGACCGCAATCTGTCGTCCCATATCGTTTATGTAGTACTGTGTCTGGACATCATAGCCCGCGCGTTTCAATATCCTGGCAAGGGTATCACCGATTACTGAATTTCTTATATGCCCGATATGCAGGGGGCCGTCAGGATTGGCAGATGTATGCTCAAGGATCACCACTCCTTTCTTCTCAAGCATTCCAAAATCCTCTCTTTCAAGCAGAACACGTAAGACAGTCTCATTCAGGAGGGTGCGGCTTACAAAAAAGTTGATATAAGGTCCTGCCATCTCTGCTCTCTCGATATAGGAGTCCGGGGTTATTCTTATGTTCTTATATATAGCCTCGCATATCTCTTTTGGATTGCGTTTGTATTCCGGGGCTAATCTGAACGCTACAGAAGATGCTATATCGGCATGGGGGGATTCATGCAGTGCCAGATCATCGATCTCAAACCCGGCTTTCGCTAATGCACTGGATAATACTGATGCAACTTCATCTTTAAATCTAAGAAACATGAACAGTTAACACACAGGCTAAGTACATAATTTTTTCTTAATCGTGTGGTATCTGGTAAATACTATGGTAATAATGCTGATCCTAATTAATCATATCTGATAAAAAACCAGGTAATAAATGATAAATAATTGTATTCAAATTTGGTTTGGAAAACGATTATTATCTTTGAAAGGTACTCCTACCCTAAAAGGAGATACAGTAATGCAAGATGTCCTGATATACTCTACCAGTAATTGTCCTAATTGCAGGCTGCTGAAGCAATTGCTTGATAAAAAAAAAATACCGTATAAAGAGGTAGATATGGCCACACCGGCAGCGCTGACCGAGCTTCGGATGAACGGCGTGTTCACTATGACCGCTCCCGTACTACAGATAGGCAGCAGGTTCTATACATACAAAGAGCTATTCAGCCAGGACAGGATCGATCAGAGCAAGCTGGATAACCTTCTTAACGCTTAGCAGGATTCGTTATTCTCAGGTTATACTCTGGAGAAAAGGAGGAATGTCATGGGTAAATATGTCGAGGTTCAGGTATCGAACCATATAAAAGGGCACAGAAGGGAATTAGCCGGGGCTTTTCGCAGAATACAGCAGACCCCGGAGAGCGGAAAAATAAAAAACATCACGATAGCAAAGGATGTCCAGACTATCCAGAGGACCCTTGGTGGTTATCCAGCATCGGTTATACCCAAGATCAGGACAACAGATGGTCACCTTATAGACTGGGACAGGAATGCCATAGTGAACCAGCTTTTAAAAGAAACAAAACTCAGTGAGCAGTTCTACGGGGAGGCACCGATTACTGAGGAAGAAGCCCGTGATATAGCGAAGGAAACCGAGAAAAGGATAAAGGACATGGGCGTGAAATTCCTCTCCGGTCCCCTGGTGCGTGAACTGGTCAATATTATACTTCTTGAGCGCGGCCATATCGAATGGCGGAACATCTCGACAAGGGTAGGCACGCCTGTTTACGATGCCTACAAGATCGATATGGGCACAGGTTTTGAGGCAAGGGATAATGCGAACCTTCAGGAGAACGCCGAAACTTCGCACAAGAAAAAGGCAGATAAGATGAGCAAGGAGCAGTATCTCCTCATGCTCCCGCCACGACTGGCGGATGCGCACTTAAACGGCGATATCCATATACATGACCTTGAGTACCTGGGAACGCGCGCGTTCTGTATCGATGGTTGTACAGCCATACCTGTAAAATCTGGAGACGGAATATCAGTTATCAGACCGGATGAACTGGCTTTTGAAGGAGAATACTATTATCCAGAAGCCCTCTTTGCAATAACACCATCAGGCTACAGGAAAATTGAGAAAATCTCAAGAAGAAAAGTAAAAGAGGGCGAGCTACTTAAAATAAAAACCACAAGCGGTAAGTCGTTGAAAGTTACTAAGGAACACCGGCTTCCTGTTAAAGAAAATGAAATGGTGATAAAGAGAGCTGAGGAAGTAAAAGAGGGCGATATACTCTATGGGGCAGAGGAACATTGTGGGTTTAACTGTGGGTTTAACATTCGTGGAGAGCACGTTAATCATATCGACCTTATAAAAGAGCTGACTGATAGGGTGCCAGCCCCACTACTGGAGAATGTGTTTGTGAGAGGTTTGAGGCAGACCTTTGAACAGATACTTGATTCTGGTAAGAGCAGAACCTTTTCTGAAATCTCAAAGAATATAGGTATTGAGCATGCAAAAGAGTGGTTCACAAGGGGAATAATGCCAGTTACAGCATTCAGAAAGCTGTGCGATTTTTATGATCTGGAAGACTACACGTCTGCCAGGGTAGGTGTAATAGGAAGCGAGCATGAACTACCTGCAATTCTTCCCATAACTTCAGAGCTTATCAAGCTAATTGGCTTCTTTATCTCAGAAGGAAATTACAACATTGCAGATAAAAGTTACAACCTTGCCATAACAGAGAACCAGCACGTTCTGGCTGTACAACAGTATGCGATGAACACCCTGAATACCTATGCAACCATGGTTGAGGGCGGTGGTACGGTTACAAAGGTTATCTGTGGCATTGAAGGAGAATGGAAGAGGGCAAGACAGGTCTATTTTGGTGGGAAGCTGGGATACCTTCTTTTTAAATACATATTCGGGATACCAGACGGCAGCAGTAATAAGCGGCTGCCAGATATTGTATATAATTTGAATGATGAGCTGCTACACGATTTTCTAAGTTCACTTTTCACAGGTGACGGCTCAGCATATTACAGACCTGATAAATCTGACTGCATAGTGAATTACACAACAACATCTGAAATGCTCAGACAGGAACTTTCTCTCCTTCTCATATCCCTGGGAATGCATCCTCAAATTGTAGAGCTATATGGAGATGAAAGAAAAACACTGTACAGGATTCAGCTCAATGGATTCAGAAATATCGAGATATTCAACAGAAATGCAACCTTCTATAACAGCAATCAGGGCCACATCATTGAGTTCATGTCTAATGTTAAAGAAACCAGAATAAAACCAAAATCCGAGACCGTTAAGGAGATTACTCAGATACAGCCTTCCGGTGAATATGTATATGATGTATTTCTGGAGCATGGTGAAAACAGTGCTGAAGCAGACCATACGTTTTTTGCCTCAGATGGCCTGCTTATACACAACTGCCAGGACTGGGATCTGCGCTACTTCTTTTACTATGGCCTCATGCCGGATGGCAGCGGCACAAAGGCGAGCGTGGCAGGGCCTGCTAAAAAGCCTGAGGTGGCAATACTTCATGCTGTTAAGGCACTGGGAAGCGCGCAGACGAACTTTTCTGTAGCAGGTGATGAGGATATTTTAATCAAAGGTAGCTTTGAGGACACAGGGGGTGCAAAGGCACATCTCATTAAAATTGGTGAGTTTGTGGATAGGCTGATGAGCGGTAAAAAAACATACCCTATTCCACAGATAAATGGTGAATTTCTGGATATTACCGGCCTGAATATAAAAGCGGCTGCTTTTAATCCCGATACTCTCAAGATTGAATATAAAACAATCAATAGAATAATTCGCCATCCTGCGCAAGGTATGCTGTATAAAGTCACCACACAATCTGGAAGGGTAGTTTCAGTGACAGGTGCGCATAGCATCTTCATTCTGGATGATAGTGCTATAAAGCCTGTTGAGGTATCCAAGCTCAAGATTGGCGACTATGTGGTGATACCGAAAAAACTGCCAGCAGACGCTGTAGATGAGGATATAAATATTGTTCAGTCGCTTATCAGATTACCTGATGAGTTGATATCAGATGTTTATATAATCGGTGCATCTGACAGGATTGCTCAGGCGCATGAAATTAAATCTGACTGGAAACGCAGGGATAGAGTTCCATTACTATTTATAAATCAGAACCATATAAATATAGATACCGACCACACATATCTCGGTATGAGCAGATCCCCGCACACTATACCATCCATCATAAAAGCATCTTCACTGCCTGTTCTGTCACGGCTGCTCGGCTACTTTGCTGCTGAGGGTCACATTACTTTTGATACCGATAAGAATGTATATTCTGTGGTTTTATCATTTGGATCGCATGAAACCGATACTATAGAAGATGCAAAAGCAGGCATCAAAGAAGTGTTTGGAATGGATGTTTCGATACGAAAACCACATCCAAGCGAGGTTCAACTCGTAATCAGTAACAAACTCATGGCTATCCTCTTCAGGGATATTTTCGGCACAGGCACGAATTCTACGAACAAAAGAATATCGCAAATTATATTTAATACTACTGAGGAAAACAAACTTGAGTTTCTTGCAGGATATTATTGCGACGGAAGCATGCACAGAAGAGAGATTTCTTACAAAACCGTAACAAAGAAACTTGCTTCTGATCTGCTTTATTTACTGCTTCAGATAGGAATTGTTGGAAAACAAAAATGTGATGAAGGAAAGGAGCATACGATTGGTGATCGTACGATTAAGTCTTCTATAGCATACAATACGACTATAGCAGGGCGTGGTAATATAAAGCACCTTCTGCAGGCACTTCCATTATCTATTGATGACTTTGAATATTCATCGGCAGCACTGACCACGACGAATCCACCGGTAGCGATACCGCTCAATCATGCTGGAGTAAAAAAGATTGTAGAATCGACCAATCCGATCAGAAATATACCCGAGTTAGGGAATCTTCATAAAAAGAAACATTTAGCTCCAGACAGGGTGAAAAAATTACTGGCACATATAGAGCAAACAGTAGAACTGAATGAATCAGATAAAAACAATATTAAAAGGATTGAAACAATCGCTAATAGCGATCTGGGGTTCGACATTGTAGATTCGATCCAATTGGTTGAGTCAGCTACCGAATATGTATATGACCTGTCTATTGATGGATATGAAAATTTCATAGGCGGTCATGGTGCGGTCGTGCTCCATAATTCAGGCGGGCAGGGGTTCTATAATTTCCTCACCTTTATGGCGCCTTACTTTGAGGGCATGGGCTATGAAGAGATAGAGCAGCTCATGCAGATGTTCGTTTACGAGATGACCCAGATGATGGTGGCAAGGGGAGGGCAGCTTGTATTCTCATCGGTACAACTGTCCCCCGGCGTTCCCGGGCTCTGGCGGGATAAGCCAGTCGTGTACAAAGGCAGGGTATATGACGGCACGGCGGCGCCAAAACGCACATACGGTGAATTTGAGCGCGAGGTGCGCCTGTCATTTGAGGCGCTGATGAACGTGATGCTAAAAGGCGACTACTGGGGAAAGCCGTTTAACTTCCCGAAGCCCGAGATCAGCATAGAGCCTGATTTCATGGAGGAGAACGATGAGTTCAACCGCTCACATCCTGAGATCCCGAGCTATGATGAGCTGTACACAAAGGCGTTTGAACTTGCAGCCAAGTACGGCGCACCGTACTTTGATAACCAGCTTCCTGAGTACAGGGGCGCGGGAAAAGGCATCAGTTGCTACCAGTGTTGTGCCTATAACTTCTCCTCTTCGCATGATAAGGACTCCGAGTTTGAGGATAAGATGTACTTCAAGGACGGGAAGCATTTCTCGATGGGTGCATGGCAGGTGGTCTCGGTTAACTGCCCGCGCGCTGCCTATAAGGCTAAAAAGGATGATGAGCAGCTCTTCAGGGAATTAAAGAACATGATGGATATGTGCGTTGAGCTTTTCAAGATCAAGCGTAAATGGATGGATATCATAACCAGGAACAACAGGATGCCTTTTGCCACGCAAAGACCCAAGGACCCGATCACACAAAAGCGCGGCGAGATCGCTGTTGACCTGAAGGGGCTTGTGTACACCATAGGCGTTGTGGGGATCAACGAGATGGTGCAGTACCACACAGGCAAGCAGGTACATGAGAGCGAGGATGCCAGGCGGCTGGCAATAAGGGCGATGTTCGAGATGAAGTTCTATGCAAAGGAACTGGGCGATAAGAACGGGATGGAGATAGCCCTGGCGCGCACACCAGCCGAGACCACAGCGCAGCGCTTTGCGGTCTCAGATCTTTTGCACAAGGAATACAGGAAGTGCACAGAGCCACTTATCAAGGGGAACGTACCCGCAGCGCTGTCGCGACTGTCCGAGACGCGCGACCTGCCCGTATATTACACCAACGGCACGCACGTACCGCCGGGCGCAGAGGTATCGCTCCCGCAGCGCATCAAGATCGAGGAGGTCTTCTTCCCTATCGTGGACGGGGGCAATATACTGCACATATGGCTTGGCGAGGCGGCGCCCGACCCGCGCGGGCTCAAGGAGTTTGCCATGAACATAGCAAAGAACACCCAGGTCGGGTATTTTGCTTTTACAAGGGACATGACCGTGTGCATGGATGATTTCCATGTTGCGTCCGGACTGCTGAAGGAGTGCCCCAACTGCGAGAGCGAGAACGTGGAGCATTTGAGCAGGGTGACGGGGTATATACAGGCCGTGTCAGGATGGAATGACGGGAAGAAGCAGGAGCTAAAGGACAGGAAGAGGTACGGGGTGGGGGTGTGAGGGATGAGATACCAAATGAAACCTTCTCAAAAAACCTGATTTCGACACTATAAAAATAAAAAATCATGACAAAATGATCAATCACTGGCGCAATCTTCGATCTTGGAACAATTCACAGAATAATGCATTTGAGGAACTTTGTTGTCAACTTGCTGCATATGAAAACGTTCCTGCTGAGTCCACTTTCATCCGCAATGGTACTCCAGATGGCGGAGTAGAATGTTTCTGGAAATTGCCTAATGGGGATGAGATGGGATGGCAAGCTAAATTCTTTTTTCCACCTATAGACAAAAATCAATGGGATCAAATAGATGACTCAGTAAAAACAGCTCTTGAAAAACATCCATATCTGATTTCCTATACTATTTGCCTTCCATTTAACCTATCAGATCCTAGAACTAATGGAAAAAAATTTATGATGGACAAGTGGAATGAACACGAGAAAAAGTGGAAAAAGTGGGCACAAGAAAAGGGAATGTCGGTTAAATATCCATATTGGAATGATTTTGAAATCTGGAAACGTCTAAGCAAAGATATGCATCAAGGAAGAAGATATTTTTGGTTTAATGAAACAGAATTCAATAATCAATGGGCCAAAAAACATCTCAAAAAAGCTCTTGCAGATGCGGGAGAAAGATATGCTCCGAAATTTCGTGATAATCCTGATATGAATGTCAGGTTACCTATTGCCAACCTGTTTGAAGGATTAGGTAGAACAGATGAATTCTGGAGCGAATTTAGAGTACTGCATAAGAAAATAAAATATAAATATTCAAATATTAATAAACCAGATTTTCGTGATATATTAGAAATCGTAACTGAAGAAGAAATTAGTAATTTATTATATAAGAGTAACATATCGCGTGATCAGATATTTGAAAAAACCAATTATGGATATAAGTTTCTCAAAGATTTTAACAAACTGCAGCATTTAGATTGTTTTAAAGCAGACTTGGGTGATAATTTTAATTATTTATGTGACTTATGTCTGAGAGTAAACTTGTGCAAAATTATTGAAAATTGTATAGAGATCATTTTTAAGAATATAAATTCTCGATTTGAAAAAATTGATCTTGAATATATTTCTCAACTTTGTTCTCAATGCAGTCATGTTATTTCTAGGTATATAGTACAATGTTTTGGCTGTTTTGAAAAGGTAAAGAAGAAGCGAGATGGAGAAATCGATAATTATCGAGATTGGGATAATTATTATAGAAATAGTCTTTGGGAATTGGATCGGGAACTTAGAAATCTCAATGACTTTGTATGTTCTGAAAAGGCAAAGTTGGCAAACAAACCAGCTATGTTAATGGTTGGTGATGCGCTTATAGGCAAAACTCATCTATTTTGCGATATTGCCAGCGAGAGGATACAAAAGGAACTTCCGACCGTCTTGATACTTGGCAATCATTTAATGAGTCCCGACAATCCATGGAATCAAATATTGAGTGAGCTAGGATTACGCTGCACACGTGAAGAATTTGTTGGTGCACTTGAGGCATGGGCACAAGCGAAAAATATACGGGCACTTTTAATGATCGATGCAATAAACGAGGGGAATGGAAAAGCAATATGGTATGAACATTTGGGAGGATTTCTGGAATTTCTAAAGGATTATCCCACAATAGGCATAGCTTTGAGTGTCAGGCGTTCTGATTTATCCTTGACTGTGGAAAGAGAAATAATTGAAAAAAATCTCATAGAAGTTGATCATCCTGGGTTTCAAGGAGTCGAGTATTTAGCAGTCTCTACCTACTGTAAAGCTTTTAATCTTTCTATGCCTAACTTTCCCATTATCTATCCCGCGTTCTTGAATCCTGGTTTTCTTTATCTTTTGTGTAGAACTCTTGAAAATAAGAAAATAAATAGAATAGAAGTTGGATCCACAGGATTTTCACAAGTATTCGAAGATTATGTAGATTCTATTCATAGGAAACTATGCCATAAAAATAAACTCAATTATTCAGAAGATGTGAATTTAATACATAAAGCGGTGTCTTCAATTGTGGAAAATATGGTGGAAAGTGGGAATATGTGGGTTGAATATGAAAGGGCACAAAAATTGGTGAATGATTTTCTTCCAAGAACAGAACATGATAAAAGTTTATTTCATGCATTAATTTCGGAAGGGCTTCTTGTTAAAGATATATTCTTAAGTGGTTCTGAAATGAAGCTTGGTGTTCGTTTTCCATATCAAAGATTCGAAAATCATTTTATTTCCAAGTTTTGGATCGACAAGTATCTTGATGAAAAGGCGCTATCAAAATTTTTTTATTCAGATCAATTAGGATTGCTTGTAAAAGATGAAGCAACATGCTGGCAAAATCGTGGACTTATAGAGGCATTTTCTATTCAATTTCCAGAGAGAATCGGAAAAGAGTATCCACTTCAAATTAAATGGTAACTCAAAACTCTTTGATAATAGCAACAATT
>DYGR01000014.1 GCA_020724545.1 Candidatus Methanoperedens nitratireducens | reverse complement strand
ATACTGATGTTGTCTTCGCAGGGAGCATTACCACTAAATTTGGAGAGGATACTAATTTTCAATAAAGCGAGTAAGGAAGAATTGAGAGATGGAGCTGAGAAACTTTTAGATGAATCCGAAAAAACAAAACGATCTCTGGAAAGTAGACAAAATAAATTAAAAGAAGAGATAGAAAAAGAGAACTCTGAATTGGATTTTTTAACAAGACAATTAACATTAATTGAAAAAATCCAATTAGGGGAATTTCCGAACATAAATAATTACACTTATCTAACTGAAATCGACAAGGTTAAAGACAAATTGTTACATCTGATAAAAACAATCGAAGAAAACAGAACAAAAAGTGAGAAAACAGAAAAGGAGAGCATTTCTGAGATTCAAGAAAATGAAGCTAAAATAAAAGCTTTAAACGACATTATTTTGAATCTTAAAAGAGAACTAGAATCTATTGAAAAAAATAATACGTTTTTAGAAGATGAAAAAGCTAGAAAGTTAGATAATATTACAGCTTTGGTTTTAATGCGTTATGATGTGATAGCGACAACGATTTTTGAAACAGCCAAGATTTTCAAACTATTTGATTTTGATTTAACTATAATCGATGAAGCTGGTGCCGTCGAGGCTCCGAGTGCGCTAATTTCGATGATTCGATCAAAAAAGATAATACTTTTGGGTGATCATGAACAACTTCCACCTGTTATAAAGGAAGATAAATGGCAAATAAGATCTTTATTAGAGGAACATCCAGAATTAAGACAAAGCATATTCGAACTCATTTATAATAAAGTCGGCTCTAATGAAAATTGCGTAATAATGCTTGAAGAACAATACAGAATGCAGAAAAACATAGCCGAGTTTGTTAGTAAGGTATTTTATAAGAATAAGCTGAAGACTTCAAGTAACATTAAAACCTCTTTAAAGGAAGGATTGGATAAAATAATTTGTAAAGAACCTCAATTGATTTGGTTTTTGCGTGAATATTGGAACGAAAAAGAAGGAAAATCATGTAGATGCAGACTTGAAGTAAGCTTGATAAAAAACATTGTGGATAATTTTAAGAAGGCTTATGGTGAGGGAATACTTAATGAAATTGGAGTAATTACTCCTTTTCAAGCCCATTACAGATTAATAAAAAATGAGTTTAAGAAAGAGTTGCCTGAAATTGAGTGCGGTACGGTGCATAAGTATCAAGGGCGTGAGAAGAGAATAATAATATTTTCACCTGCAGAATCAAAAAAATTTGGTCCATTATTTAGAGATAGAAAAGGTAAAACACTATTAAACGTAGCTGTCTCAAGGGCGCAAGAAAAATTCATAATGATAGGTAGCGACAAGATTAAAAAAATACCCCATTATGAACTACTTTACAAACATATTGCCAATACAGGATGGATAATAGACGATTTAATAAAAGACTATGATCCATCTTACACTTGCCCAAGTTGTGGAAGGACAATGTATAATCTATCCTATGAATGCTGTTTTGAGTGTGGGCAACTAATAAAGTTACAAAATGAGATATTCAATAAAAAACGAAATAATAAATGTGATGATGGAGACTTAGTGCGCTCTATAGGTGAGCAATTAATAGACAACTGGCTTTATTTCAATAAGATCGAACATCAATACGAAATAAAATTACCTCTCACGCAACTGTTGTACTGCGATTGGTATTTGCCAAAATATAATGTGTATGTTGAGTTCTGGGGCTCAGTACATTCAAAGGATGATACTAAAAGAAAATATAAAGAAAAATTATATAAAGAACACGGATTAAAACTTATCAACATAGAAGAGGAGGATTTGGTGAATCTGAATGAAATTTTGAGCTTTAAATTTTCTTTATATAATATTGAGAAACTCAAGGATAATTAAAGTTATATTTTATTAATACACTGTCACGCTTTTTACGCCTTCTATTCTGGTCAGGGTATCTATAAGCTCTCCGCTCACCCTGCCTTCTGTTATTATCGTAAGCCTTGGATTCTCAGTTAGGTAGGGGTCATCCGATACAGCCTGCCTGATAATAATTCCGTGTTCTGCGACTGCTGTTGCCACTGCACCCAGGAGCCCCTTTCGGGCTGCATTCCGGGGTGTGATAACTATCACGCCAAGGCCAAGATATGGCGCTACATCCCTGAGAAAAGGGATTGTTCTGATATTCTGGAATATCTCCATAAGCTCTTTATCCCGCAGGATGGTCTCACAGGTAGCATCGACCACCCTTCTATCAACTCCGATCTCATTCGCTATCTGGGTATGGGCTATCTCGATATTCCCTGAAACGACGCGGCACTGGGCATTTATCTGGAATCCCCTCTCTAAGAGCAGCCTGACGACTTTTTCCTGTGCAGGATGGTTTTTGAATTTCTCCTGGATTGCACTCCACATTATTCACATTATAGTTGTGCTTAATACAAATGTTTTATTGTACGCTGTCCACAGCAGAGACCGAAAAGTACTTAGTAACAGAAGATATACAGATATTCGCTATTATACGAACATATGTGGCTATAAGCGGAGATAAAAAAGAACAATATGAAAAAAGACTTTAATACCCGATTCGAAAATTCAAGGACACTGGCAGATATCTTTGAGGTTGTAAAGGCAGCCGTATGGGATAGCACAGAGAAGAAAAGCCGCGGAGGCCTCATGCTTGGCCTTGCGAACCTGGGGAACCACCCGCAGGGATTCCTGGGAGCTTTCTACCCTGTCGGCTCCAATATCATAGTGCTGAACAAGGTGCCCCTTCGCAGGATCAAGGAGACAGATCCCCGGCTCTACAGGCCCTATATCTTTCACGTCCTGCTGCATGAATACCTGCATTCACTGGGATATTTAGATGAAAGCGCAGTGAGGCAAAAGGTCTATGAGATTACCAGAAACACCCTTGGGGAAGACCATCTCGCTACCCTGATGGCTGCAGATACCACTGCTTTCTACAAGAACCTTGTGTACCCTGATGCAGCCTGGAAAGCAGATGATATGGGACTTGAGCTTGTAGATGGTTTTGACAGATCAAGCGCCAGTTATATAGCTTAAATCTCAAGCGAACAACGTCCAGGTGTGCTTACTTAAAAACAGACTTCCTCTTCAAGAACTGGATCGCCTCTGTGATAGGTATGTTCTTGGGGCAGTATTCAGTACAACGGAATATCGTGCGGCAGCGCCAGACGCCATCTTCACCTCTGACTACCTCCAGCCTCTCCTTTCCTCCAGCATCCCTCGTATCGCGGTTGAACCTGTACACTTTGGTAAGCGCCATGGGTCCCAAATACTTCTCCCTGCTTGTCCAGGATATCGGGCAGGATGTTTCACATACCGCACACAGGATGCATTTGATATGGGGTTCTATCAGGTTCACATCCTCCTGCATCTGGATATTCTCTTTCTCAGGCATACCTTCCGGTACAAGATACGGCTTGATCTTCCTGTAATTATCAAAAAACGGCTCAAGGTCGACAACAAGGTCCTTTATAATATCAAGCCCAGGCAGCGGTTCTATGGTAAGGGTGCCTCTGTATTCAGAGATCTGCGTTTTGCAGGCAAGTCTGCACTTGCCATTCAGGGTCATGGCACAGGAGCCGCATATAGCCCACCTGCATGAGTATCTGAATGATAAGGTCCCGTCCTGCTCATCAAGCACATTAAAAAGCGCTTCAAGTACGGTCATGCCTGGCTTTGTCTTTACTGTATATGTCTGGTAATGCGGCCCAGGCCTGGCATTCTCTGGATCGAGTCTGAAAATCTTAAGGTTGATCGTATTCTCCATCAATATACTCTCTTCTCTGGTTTGAATTTTGATATCATAACATCCCTGTACTCGATTTTAACTCCATCGGGTGTATACCGTGCTATCGTATGCTTGAGGAAATTAGCATCATCACGTTCAGGGTAATCTGTTCTATAATGCGATCCCCTGCTCTCTTTTCTAAGAAATGCTCCTTTAGCAATCACTTCTGCAAGTGAGAGCATGGCCTCAAGTTCAAAAGCATGTAAAAGATCGAGGTTGTATACAGTGCCACTGCTCACATGCACGTTCTTGAACCTCAGAGATAGCGCACTTACTCCATCTATGGCTTCCCTGAGCAGATCTTCCTGTCTGAATATCCCTGCTTTTTTGACCATAAGTTGTCCAAGATCCCTGCGTATCGATGCCGGTTTTTCTGCTCCTTCCCTACCTTTCATCTTCTCATTGATTTTTTTATATTCCTGCTCTATTGAATCCAGGATAACCCGGTCTATTTTATTTTCACCATATCCCTGTTCATGCACTGCAAAATCAGAAGCAGACTCGCCAACACATTTGCCAAAGACCAGCGTCTCAAGAAGAGAGTTCCCGCCAAGCCTGTTAGCCCCGTGTACGCTCACGCATGCGCATTCACCCACAGCATACAGACCTGCTATCTCTGTTTCACCGTTTACATTGCAGTCTATGCCTCCCATCGTATAATGCTGTGCAGGCTGGACAGGGATGGGTTCTTTAACAGGATCTAATCCGATAAAGTTCAGGCACAGTTCCCTCACACCTGGCAGGCGCTCATCAATCATTTTTTCACCAAGATGGCGCAGGTCAAGGTACACATACCCATTATTGATGCCTCTTCCCTCCTTGATCTCTGTGATGATCGACCGTGCCACGATATCCCTGGGTGCAAGCTCCATAGAAGCGGGTGCGTACCGCTGCATGAACCGCTCACCCCTGCTGTTTATGAGATAGCCGCCTTCACCTCTTGAGCCCTCTGTGAGCAGGATGTTAGTTCTGTAAAGCGTGGTCGGATGGAACTGCATGAACTCCATGTCCTTTAATGCTACGCCGGCACGGAACGCAAGGAACATACCAGAACCGCTCATTATCAGTGAATTGGTGGTTTTTGAATAGATCCTGCCCGCACCTCCTGTGGCAAGTACGATGGAATGGGCAGCGTATGTTTCCAGTTTACCTGTCTGCATGTTCCATGCGATTGCGCCCACGGCCCTTCTGTTCCTGACCACAAGCGAGAGAACAAAACGTTCAGGGTATACCCTGATATTATTCTTTATAGATTGCTCATTCATGGTATGCAATAGTGCATGGCCTGTAGTATCCTCTGCATAGCATGTTCTGGGGAATCCTGCTCCTCCGAACGGCCGCTGCGCAATCCGCCCCTCTGGTGTACGGGAGAACGGCGTGCCCCAGTGCTCCATCTCATATACACGTTCAGCAGCTTCTTTTGTGAGTATCTCTACCGCGTCCTGGTCTGCAAGAAAATCAGAGCCTTTCACAGTATCATAGGCATGTTTCTCCCATGTATCGTCCTTTCCCTCAGGCACATTCCCTAGCGGTGCATTGATCCCGCCCTGAGCAGCACATGAATGAGACCTGACAGGATAGACCATCGATAGTACAGCCACATCACAGTACTTCTTCGCTTCTATTGCCGCTCGAAGGCCTGCAAGACCGCCTCCTATCACAAGCACTGGATGGAAAATGGGCTGCATCATCCACCTCCTGTTATAAAGGGATACAGTGCATAAATACCGAAAATAACAGTTGCGGTCCCGATGATGAACAGGATAAACGAGATAGACCTGTTATGCGGTAAGAATGCAGGATAATCAAGAATGATATTTCTAACTCCGTTTAGACCATGAAATACTACTGATATAAGAAGGATAATATCTATGGTTATAAATACAGTGCTCTGGAGCCGCATCTGTACACCTGCAAAGGTTATAGGCTCACCCCAGTCTGAATAGTGTCCTACCCAGAAATGGACGGCCAGGAGAACAACAAGAACAGCGCCGCTTGTGCGCTGCAGCAGCCACGGGATGGTACTAAAATATCTGTTCATATCATCCCTCCCCAAAAATTACCGGAACCAGAAGCTTTACCGCAAGCAGGGCGATGATGCCGGTCAGTACCATAGCCAGTATAAAACTCAGCTTCTGTCTTTTTATTCCGATCCCCATATCGAAAAATATTATCCGTATTCCGTTTAGAGCATGGAAAGATGCTGCTGCAAGAAGAGCAGCATCAAGGACAAGAAACAGAGGCCGGCTGAACGCTCCAAGTTTCATATCGAATGCAGCAGGGGATATTGTGGAACTGGAGATCGTCCATATATGCAAAAAAAGATAACCTACCAGAATAACACCTGTCAGGCGGTGAAACACATACGCAAGGGTACCTGGTTCATCGGAATTGAGAACTGTCCTGAAAAGTATTTTAAGCTGCGAATCTTTCAATGACATACTTTTGCTTCGATCATTTCTTTGCCTGTCATATCTTCATTATTTATAATTGTAAATTGTATTTCTTATATGGATCATATAACTTATATGTTTCTTTTATAGAGCAGACCCGCAAAAAGTGCGAGGGCAAGCGCAAGATAGTCCTGTTGTTAGCTCTATTATAACCCATTAAGTATAAGCACAATGCTTGACTAAAATAGGGGCATGAAGTACATTATTGTCACCGGCGGTGTGATGAGCGGGCTTGGAAAGGGCATCACAGCAGCCTCCGTCGGTCGTATCCTGAAAAACAAGGGTTTCAATATAACTGCTATCAAGATAGATCCATACATCAATATTGATGCAGGAACCATGAACCCGTACCAGCACGGTGAGGTATTTGTACTCAAAGATGGGGCAGAAGTAGATCTGGACCTTGGCAATTATGAGCGTTTTCTTGATATCGAGCTTACATGTGACCATAACATCACCACAGGTAAGGTCTATCTGAGCGTTATTGAAAAAGAGCGCCGCGGAGATTACCTCGGGAAGACGGTGCAGATCATCCCGCATATAACCAATGAGATAAAAGAGCGCATCAGAAGGGTGGCTAAAAAAAGCGGTGCAGATATCTGCATCATAGAGGTTGGCGGCACGGTCGGAGACATAGAGAGTATGCCTTTCCTTGAATCCATGCGCCAGATGCACAGCGAAGAGAAAGAAGAGGATATAGCTTTCGTACATGTGACCCTGGTACCGCTGGATACGCAGGGTGAGCAGAAGACAAAGCCCACACAGCATTCAGTAAAAGAACTTAGAAGCCTGGGACTTCAACCTGATGCAATAGTAGTACGGTGTAAAGAACCCCTGCTTGCAGATACCAAGTCAAAGGTTGCCCTCTTCTGCGATGTTCCAGTATCAGCAGTAATAAGCGCGCATGATGCCCAGGATATATACAATGTTCCAACCCTCATGGAGCAGGAAGGGCTTTCAGATTATCTCATGCAGAAGCTCAAACTTACTCCAAAGGAAGCATCGCATGAATGGGATGAATTGATGGGAAAGATGGCATCCATCAACAGGGAGATATGCGTTGCAGTAGTTGGAAAATACGCACATCTTGGGGATTCTTACATAAGTATAAACGAGGCACTCAAGCACGCAGGGATAGAATGCGGCTGCAGGGTTAAGATCGACTGGCTTGATGCTGAGACGTTTGAGAAAAACCCAGATGCAGTCGATACGCTTAAGAGGTACAGCGGGATTTTAGTTCCTGGCGGCTTTGGTGTGCGCGGGACAGAGGGCAAGATCCTTGCAATAAAATACGCGCGTGAGCATAACATACCATACCTTGGATTGTGCCTTGGCATGCAGCTTGCTGTCATTGAGTTTGCAAGGGATGTGGTAGGGCTTAAGGGTGCAAACAGCTCAGAGCTTGCAAATACCGATCACCCTGTGATCGATCTTTTGCCTGAGCAGGAGAATATCAGGAGTATGGGAGGTACCATGCGTCTTGGTAATTGCGAAGCTGTACTGACAGAAGGCTCGCTTGCAAGAAAACTGTACGGGAATAACCATCTCATAGAACGCCACAGGCACAGGTATGAGGTGAACCCGAAGTACATATCACAGATCGAGGCAAAGGGCATGAGGTTCACAGGCAGGAACGACCACAGGATGGAGATTGCCGAGATACCAGACCATAAGTTCTTCTTTAGCTCGCAGTTCCACCCTGAGTTCAGATCAAGACCTGGAAAGCCCTCACCTCCATTTCTGGCATTTGTGAAGGCAGCGCTTGATTGAATATTACCGTCTCAGTCTTCGCACCAGGAGATAGCCTGTGAGCAGCATCCCTGTTGCCAGTATACCTCCGAACCCGGGGATTTCCGCATCCCCTGTTTCCTGAGTTGTTTCTGTTATCACTGGTTCCACACCGCTTGTATTCTGAGCTGAGGGTTTCTCAGATTTGGGCTGTGTAGTTCTAGGTGCTGATAGTCCTGACTCTCCCGGGTGACAGACCGAGCACTTCAATCCGCTCTGGGATGTTAATTTTCCTATCTTGTTGAACGCATGAAGGGCATCTATATTATGACATGCGGTGCATTGGGGTACAATGACATTTTTATTTTGTTCATGGCATCCTTTACAGTCTACCTTTGCGGCATGGATCACATGCGGTATCTCACTGCCGTTTGCCTTTGAGGTTCCTCTGTGGCAGTTATAGCACCCTTTCTTCTCATCTGCCCCACCGTGTATGGTCGCCACGCTGGTCTGCGGGTGGCAGTTCTGGCACACCAGTACCATCCCTTCTGCTTTTAAGGGCTTCACGATCTCAGGAGGGGATTTATGGCATTTTGTGCATGAGGCGTCACTCCCGTGGACTTCTGTCAGGTTACTGTGGCAGTGTGCGCATACAGCATCGCTAATCTGGGCATTATGCACTGCATCTATGTTTTTATGGCAATAAGAACACGTCTGGGTGCCCACTTTCCCGGCATGCACCTTGTGAATCGGCCCATCATGGCACTTTGTACACTGCGGTATTGATACTGACTGTTTATCTCCATGGCAATTAGCGCAATCCACTGGTTTTTTGACATGGATTATATGCGGGGTATCCGCATGGCATTTTTTACAATCAACATCTCCTGCTGTCAGGGAAGATGCTGAAAAATTTGGTTCTGCTGCATATGCTGATACCGTAAGTACGGCAGTCATGATGGTTATTAAACATATTATTCTTAGTATTCCCATATCCTACACCGTTGTGCTTAATAATATGTTATGTAGTATTATAGTTATATATTTGTTTTGATTTATAGACAATTCCCTGTACCGTCAATAAAAGGAATCCTTAATAGATATTAAATCCCAATTCATCAGATATAGCATGGATAGAATTGTACCTGAGGAGATTGAGCGCTACTGTAGAGATAACACAACCCCGGAATCGCATCTTTTGCGTGAGCTTGTAGTTGAGACCTATGCCAGGACAGCACTTCCAGAGATGCAGGTTGGACATCTTGAGGGTGCGTTTCTGAGAATGCTGGTCCGCCTCCAGAGAGCAAAGCGTGTTCTTGAGATTGGAACATTTACAGGGTATAGCTCACTCGTTATGGCAGAGGCGTTACCAAAGAATGGAGAACTGGTTACATGCGATATCGATCCAGAGGTAACACAGATAGCACAGCGTTACTGGAGCCGCAGTCCGCATGGGAAGAAAATAAAACTGAGACTTGGCCATGCGCTTGATACGCTCAAGACCATTGAAGGCCCCTTTGATATGGTATTCATAGATGCTGATAAGGTAAATTATATTAATTACTGGGAATTATGTATTCCCAGGACGCGCTCAGGCGGTCTGCTGGTTGCTGACAACGTACTCTGGGGCGGCAGTGTTCTTGACCCGAGGGATGAAACTGATAGAGCAATTGTAGAATTCAATAAGCATGTTTATAATGATAAACGCGTGGAGGTCGTCATGCTCCCGATTCGCGATGGGGTAACCCTGGCATGGAAGTTCTGATTCTGAGTGCCTCTAAGATCCCGATCTTATCTCATCGATATGCGCCATTTCCTCAATATCAAAAAGTATTGATAATTCCTGTGTATTTATATCAATACCATGCTCCTGTATAAGTGCCATGGGATTGGTACCTCCGATAACAGCAATCCCGATCTTATCCCTGCCTACCTGTACACCCAGTATATCACTGTTAGGTTCTCCGACCTCCAGAATACATGAGAACCCGGCCTCAACGAGTGAATCAAGTATCTGCTCTATCCTGTCCCGTGCCGCCATGGGAACTTCCCGCAGGTTCGCCAGTATCTTTCCTGAACCGGTGTTGATCATCTCAGTTACTGATGTGAGCTCCTGTGACATCAATACGTCAAGAGGATCGATGGTCGTGCTGTCATACGTTAATATATCGGTAAATCTTAGAGGTGAGCCATCATGGATTTCCACCACTCCTCCAAATCTGGGTTTAACAGGTATCCCGGATTTTAGCAATACACCATCTATCGTGATGCTGCAGGCTGTGGCTATACCTATTTTTCCCTTCTCGATCTTTATATCCCCGATTTTCTCATCTGGCTGGATTATTTTAATATAGGGACTGACTGATAGACCGCTATGTACAGCCTGCCTGATCAGGTCAATAACTTTCTGGATATAGGCCTCATTTATGATTGATATATTGGCTATTATTTTCCCTTTGCGCTGAACAGGATCGAATGTCACCTCATACATCATACTTTCAATTCTTGAGATAATGAATATGGTATCGGTCATCTTGATTCTTATAGCTACAATGCGTGATAAATAGTTACCGAATGCCTGATAGGGCGAGTATCTCTGGGCCTAAAAGATAAAGTATTTTAATCAGGTGAGAGGTGTAGTATCCATGAATAAGCAGGTAGTAATAGATATCCTGAGGAAGATCTTCGCATACTATGATTATAGTATAAGTTCTTCTGATATCTGCGATCTGCTTGCCGAAAAAGATTCAGATCATCTATTTATTAAATTTGAGCCTCAAACCAATTTAAACAGTATAAGATACTTCTCACACAATGTGCAAAGATATGGCGGCAGAAGCATACTGATCTCTGAGTCTTTCGATGAGAGAACCCGATCTTTTGCTCTTGATGAGGGGGTAACACTCTGGGATAAAGATGAACTTGAATCCAGGATAGGCAGGGCAGTTCTATCAGGTGCCCTTGGAGGATACGGAGAGAAAGGACAGATAAAAAAAGAGTATGATATGCAGTCCCCATCTCCCAGAGAGCAACCTAAAAAGAAATATGAGAAGACCACCAGGATATCACTACGCTCAGTTGCGGTGAATATTGAGAAATCAGAAGCTTTATCCCTGGCCGAATCAAAAATCGGTAAGGTGAAGTACCAGCAGTTGAAATTTATTCCCATCTGGTATTATAGATATCATTTCAGTACTCAAAAAAAGTTCAAATCCAGAGTGATAGACCTGACAGGCGATGGTGAAGGCTATATTAATGCAATAACAGGCGAGAATTCTTTTAACAAATACAATGGTATTCAGGACAATATCTTTGTGCCGACCCAGAACTATGAGATAAAACAGCCGAAAGTTGAGAAAAAAGATGCTCTAAGTAGAATTACTGATTCCATTATAAGGGAGCACACAAAGGAAGTAAGGCTGAATGAAATGATCGGGGATACGATAGTGTTCGAACAAAAGGTATTTACGCCTGATCTCCAGGATCTAGACATAGAGATAGAACTCATCCATACTCCTGTATGGGAGATAAGAGGCGGACGCGAGACCGTAGATATCAATGGATATGATGGTCAGATCATGGCGGTAAGGGCCAGCAGTGGTGCTGAGTTTATTTAAATCTTGATACTGTTTTCACTCTTGCTTCTGTATCACGATTTCCCAATCAATCTTATTTATCTGCTTCACACCCAATATCTTATGTCCATCTGCTTCCATGCCTCTTGGCACCTCGGTTACAGCAGTCGGGTAATCCACAATCACCTTCAGGAGTTTCCCATTCGAAAGCTTATGTAATGCCTGTTTTGCGTACACAAAATTATAGGGGCACACATTTCCTTTTAGATTAATTTCTGCATCAGTTTTAAGATCAGTAAGGAAAGTGCCGTTAATATAAGCGCGCGTCCTCTCCTCCTTCGGGTTCTTGAACACTTCGCTTGCAGGGCCGTGCTCCACAAGCTCGCCAAGGTAGAGATGAACTACATAGTCGGCAAGCCTCATCGCCTGATGTATGTTGTGGGTGACTATTACAATCGTGTAATCGTTCTTGAGTTTAAGAAGCTGCTGCTCAATGTGCTGAGCTGAGAGCGGATCAAGGGCGGATGTAGGCTCATCGCACAGGATTATCTCTGGTTCGACTGCCAGTCCTCTTGCAAGGCACAGCCTCTGCTGCTGGCCTATGGAGAGTTTTGAAGCAGGTGACTTTAATCGGTCTTTCACCTCATCCCATAGACCTGCTATTTTCAGGTATTTCTCCACGATCCCATCAAGCCTCTTTTTATCCTTAATGCCGTGTATCCTGGGCCCGTAGGCCACATTATCATAGATAGACATAGGAAGAGGATTGGGCTTCTGAGGAAGCAATCCCATCCTGCGCCTTATATCAGTGATATCAATGCTGCCGTCAAGCACATCTATACCACCTACGATTATTTTACCAGAAGCTCTTGCTCCATCTGTCAGGTCAATGAGCCTGTTGAAGCATTTAAGAAACGTGCTTTTACCGCATCCACTCGGTCCTATGATGGCTGTTATCTGCTTCTGTGGGATCTCAACAGTTATATCCCGAAGTGCATGATGGCCGCTGTAAAATGCATTGAGACCCTGGATACTGATATGGCTTTTAACAAAACTTAAGTTTTCCATCTAATCACCTGATTATATTCTTCATAAATCTTTTTGATAAATACCGTGAGGTTATACTGAGCGCCAGCACGATTATCAGAAGTATCAGCGCGCTGGCGTATGCACGCTGCTGCACCTCAGGAAATGGCGTGCCGAGCTGGAAAAAAACAGCAAGAGGTAAAGAAGCCACAGGGTCAAAGAGTGAACGAGGCAAACTATCTGTGTAACCTGCTGTGAACAGGATTGAGGCTGCATCACCTATGCCTCGCCCGAAGGCAAGAAGCGCCGCGGTAACAATGCCTGGTAAAGCCTGCTTCACCACGACTCCGAGCGTTGTCTCAAGCTTCGTTGCTCCCAGTGTATACGATGCCTCCTTTAATTCCTCAGGCACCAGTTTTACTACCTCCTCCATAGCGCGGATCATGATAGGCAGCTGGAGCAGCGTCAGCACGATAATCCCGCCGAGAAGTGAGGCTCTCATGCCAAGGTAGAGCATGACAGTGAAGCCAAAGGCCCCATACACGATAGATGGCGTCCCCCAGAGTACGTCCAGAGAAAGTCTGATATAATATGCAGCCTTTGTTTTTCCGATATAATCTTTTTGCAGCGATAATGCCACTGGAAGGCTTATCATTATGGCAAGAAGCATGCTTCCGAACGCTAAGTACAGGGAACCCACGATTGCGTTAAGTATCCCGCCTTCTTTTCCTAGATAGTATCCTCCTTTTGGAGTCTGGGTAATCATGGATAAAGAGAGCGAGGGTGCGCCGTTCCAGACTACCACGGCAATTACCAGGAAAAGACTGCCCACAACAATAGCAAGGGATGCAAGCATTAAGCTCTTGAAGAGCTTTTCTTCACGCAATTTATCCATGAGCCATACTCCTCTCAATCCGTATCAATACCAGCCGCGCTGCAAGGGTGAAGAGCAGGATGACCAGCATAAGTATAAGTGCAGCGAGCAGCAGCGCAGAATCGTACAGCGGTATGGACATCATCTCACCGTAGTTATTTGCAATGAGCGCAGGCATAGGATATGCAGGGTCGAATACAGATTTAGGCACAGAGGGCACATTTCCAACCACCATGAGAACAGCCATGGTCTCACCAAATGCACGGGAGAAGCCGAGGATTATTGCGGCAGCTATGCCCGGTAAAGCTGTCCTTATAACCGCATGTTTTATGGTCTGCCATTTCGTCGCACCCAGCGACAGCGAGGCATTCCTTATCTCAGAGGGCACTGCCCTGAAAACCTCGTGAGAGATTGAAATGATAATGGGGAACACCATGATTGCAAGCACTATTCCGCCTGCAAGCAAACTGAAGCCTGTGGAGTAGCTCTGTGCTCTCAGAAAAGGTATCCCGAGCTTTCCAATCACAGGTGCAATATATTCAACCAGAGGCACTATGGCAAGTACACCGAAAACTCCATACACAACAGGAGGTATGCCTGCAAGAAGGTCTATTAACGGCAGAACCTTTTCCCTTAGATTCTCGTGTGCATATTCCGCGAGATAAATTGCACTGAGAATGGAGATGGGTACGGCAAATACCATAGCAAGAATGGTAACGTAGAGCGTGCCCAGGATAAAAGGGTAGAAACCGAACTCACCCTGAAAAGGCAGCCATGTGCTCCCGAGCAGAAGATCGCTCAATGACTTTGCCTCAAGAATTGGTTTTGACCTCCAATAAAGTGCGACGGCTATTAAAAATACAAGCAGGCTTGAAAAAATAGCAAAAGCTATCATGAGCCTGCCTGCAAGTAAATCCTTCAACTGTCTTACACGCATACTATTCCAGCTTCTTCAACTCGCCCTCAAGTGTTTCTTCTGGCAGTTCGATATATCCTACCTCGTCCAGAAACTTCTGACCGTCTGTTAGAGCATATTTAATGAACTCTGCTGTTAAACCTGTAGGTTTGCCTTTTGTAACGAAATATTCAACTCTCGCGGGTGGGTGCGGGAACACTTCTTTCTTTATGCTCTCAATGACCTTTGCCTTGGTGCTGATATCCTCATCAGGATCTACGATACCGTTCTCATTCACATCGAATGGTGCCACCTGCACACCTGGCACAGTAAAGCCTGTCTTCATGTCCATGACATAGTTATAGTTATTGAATCCGATACCTAATGGGTCCTTCTGCACAGCAGTAAGCAGCCCTGGATCGCCATACACGCCTATCCCTTTGAGGTTCTCCTGTTTCTTTCCCAGGTACTTTGCCCATATCTCAGGCGCGCCAGCAGCATCGCTTCTGGTATATACATGTATCTCATCTTTTATCTCAGGTCTTCCTACGACTTCACCCCATGTTTTTACGGTTCCGTTGATATATATGTCCTCGAAGGTCTTTTTCTTGATGCCTTTGCTCAGGATATCGTTAAGCACTGGATTCTTAGCGTTGATAACAGGCACAACAGCATCTTTTGCTACTGCGATCGGGTATGCGCCCTTCTCGATCTCTGAGGGATCAATCGCCCTGGAGACCATGCCAATGTCAACAAGCCCGCCTATGGCATCAGCCATGCCCTTGCCAGCACCACCTGCTGAGACCTCCACTCTCACTCTGGGGTGAAGCTTCTGGAACTCCTCGCCCCAGCGCACTGCCATGGGGTACAGTGCCCAGGCGCCTGATAGGGTTATCGTCTCAGTCTCTGGCCTGTCGATGCATCCTGATAATAATGCACCGATTAGAACTGTAATCAGAATAATAACAATAAATTTCCCTTTCATTGATTCCACCTCGGATTTCTCGAAATACTCTTCTGCTTTTGCAGAAAATCCCGTATATGTAGATACTCCGCACTGTGTTTTCTATATCTATTCGTTAAATTGCTGTCATCGAATCCGGTGACGGCAAAGACGATCCCTTCTCAAATTCATTTTAATCCTCCTGTTTATGACAAATAAGCAACTGCAAATGGGCAGGCACATATAAATATGCAGAGAAACAGGCGATAATTGTAGCGATGATTACAAAAACCGAATAATTGCGGCAAAAATTGATATTGATTTTTCCAGGTATACGTTTACGGGTTCACCGAGGAATGGAAGGCAGAGATGAGCGAATCCTTCTATGGTAACTGGGTAGCGGTTATATTTTCAGCAGCTCTTCTCAGCATCTTCTTTCTTGCTTTTTTAAAGCCTTTGAAGAAAAGGAACTGGCGCGAGTTTGGGGTTACAGAAGCATATATAGTTGCCCTCTTCACCGAGATGTTCGGTATACCGCTGACAATCTACCTGCTAACCTCGGTAGCTGGCTATAATATCGGTTTCAGCGGGTTTGAGGGACACCTCTGGGCTACCATGCTTGCAAATCTTGGAATACTTCCGCTTGAGAGCGGGGTGGCGCTGGTAATGGTTATCAGTACCATACTGATAGGCACGGGACTCATATTGATGGCAGTCGGCTGGAGAGAGGTCTATTTCTCGAAAGGCAGGCTGGTAGTCACCGGGCTTTACAGCAGGGTAAGGCATCCCCAGTATACTGGATTTATACTTGTACTTATAGGCTTCCTCATCCAGTGGCCTACTATAATCACACTGGTCATGTTCCCTTTTATGGTGTATATGTATTACAGGCTCGCAAAGAGAGAAGAGAGAGAAATGATCGAGAGGTTTGGGGAGGAGTATCGGGAATACATTAGAAGAACCCGCATGTTCTTGCCTTTCTAGTTATAGAACCTTCAATCTTCCCGAATAAAATTCCCATGCCATGTATGATACCATACCTGCCCTGAGTACCCATTTACATCCAGCATACCATACATTTTATCATCCTTTTTAACATCAAAATGATAGTAACCATAGAATACTCCACCGTTTTCTGCTTTCGTGCTTGGAAGCCGTGAATCCAGAAACTGCTGGGCATATACTCTCGCCTGCTCCTCTGTTATGGGCATAGCGCCTGCCTGAAGCCCCATCATATATTTTGTGTTCCACATCATATTAGGACCCATTTCTGGAAACATATTACCAGTATACTTATCTATGAGCATTTGAAATGCCTTTGCTCCTGTGCTTTTCTCTTTATATTCAACATAGAAGTTGAACTCCCATTCTTCTAGATCAGCAAGCTCAAGATCAGGATTATTCTGGGCAGCCAGATATCTATTTGCAATATCCTTAGCTTGCTCCAGCGTGATTAAGCTTCCATTGGGATTATATGGAACGCCGCCGCTTATGAGCATGTTCCCGCCCATCATCTGCATCATGCCTCCCATCATGCCCCCCATCATTCCGCCACCCATCATGCCAGACCAAAAGCCATCTCCGCCCATCATGCCTTGATGCGGGTATCCAGTGGGATAACCGCCATAAACGAAACGAGGGTAACCTGAACTAAGGACTAATCCAGTGATACCTACAATAATCAGTACAACAGCTAACGTAGCAAGAGTTCTCTTTTCCATAACTTACCTCCCGGTTTAATTCTGTCATTGCCTGGCTGCAGCATCAACCACTTTTTTCAATTCTTCCTTTACTTTTGCAACAGCATCAGTATAACCCAGAGGGACTGGTTTTTTGTAGTTATACATTTTAAATTACCTCCATCTTCTTTTATAACAGGTCTTTCTTTTTCTCTTCAAATTCTTCTTTACTTATCTCTCCCCTGGCATACTTTTTCTTCAGGATCTCAAGGGCAGATTCTTCTCCTCTTCTGGCTCCACCGCCTTCCCAAAAATATTTGATAAGCAGAACAAGCCCTATGATAATCAGTATCCAGAATATCAACCCAATAATCCACATCCCGTAGCCCATACCGTAGCCGTCCATCATTCCGAATTGCATAGTTTATCTCCACTCTAATAATTGATTTTTGTACTATAAAAAGATAGAGATAACCTCTAAAAAATGCATGTTTTCTTTATACACTTCTCAAGGTTGCGGTTAATACTAGCACCAATATGCCTAAAGACAGGTTAGTTTTCACTAATGTCAGGATCGTGTCTGGTTTGGGGGCAAAAGGTGCCAACCTCTTAGAAAGAACAAAACTGATCCAGGTAACAATGAGAATCATTATCAATGTTACAACGTGTTTGCCCAGCAAAACAATTCCATACGTCGTGCTGAAAATATCTTGAAAAGCTGCACGGCTGAGGGCAATTGAAATACCCGTAAGGATCAGCACCACGATGCTCAACCAGGCAAAAATGATAAAACGCTTCAATACCGTAGTTCCGAGTACCGGGCGCTGGTTTTGATCAATTGCTACCATTGAAGGACGAAGCACCAGTATATTGAAAGCCATTCCTCCAATCCACATCACGGTTGCCAGATAATGCAGCCAGAGTGTAATGATGTTTATTATTTCCATTTTATCACCTCTTTTATATGAATAAATGACTGCCCCGGTCATAAACCGGGGCAAATACATTTTAAGTTTTGTTTAAAACTTGTTCGTATTCTTCGTTATCAACATCTTTATTTTTGTTTTCTGGGGGATCATGCAGATGCTGATCTTTATTTTTATTAATGGGAAGGCACTGCAGGCACATATTTTTCACCTCCTTTTATCTTTAGAGTTACTTCAGTTAATAAAGTATTTAAACTATCAAGTTTAAAGTTAGATAGCAGCTATCAAAAAAGGAAGTCATTATGCAAAAGGAAAGCAAGAGATGCACCTCACGCGAGGACGATATATGTTTGTGTTCTATTGAAGGTATCATGGGCATCCTCAGTAAAAAATGGGCATTACTGATTATCAGTGCGATCGGGAATAACCGTAAGTTGCGCTATAGTGAACTTGAAAAAAAGCTGGGTGAAATAAGCCCAAAAACATTAGCCGACAGATTAAAAGAACTGGAGAATGTAAGCCTCATCAAAAGAGAAACATTTGCTGAAATACCTCCAAGAGTGGAGTACTCCCTTACAAAAGAAGGAGCAGATCTGAGAAAAGCTATAATGCCTCTAATGAGATGGGTCTCATCGAGAGAATCTCAGAAGTAGTTGAATTTTGACATATTCCTGTTAGATGTATTCCATTCTATCAACAAAGAGCAAATAACAATGAAAAATAACTGAAAGAGAATTCCATTTCAAGTCTGGGTTTTTGCATATGCGATATCGCATGGGGTATTTGTTCTTTCAGTATTTTTTGAATATACCCATTTCATCAAGGGCACTATAGATTTTCGCAATCCTTTTCCATCTTTTGTTAATGAGTACTCAACCCTCGGAGGAATCTCTGCATAAGCTTTCCTTTTAATCAATCCTGCCCCCTCAAGCTCCTTAAGCCTGTCCGAGAGTACTTTGGAATTGATCTCACCCAGAACATCTCTTATTTCACTGTATCTTATCGCCTGAGAATTGCCAATAGTGTTAATGATGAGCAACGCCCATTTTTTGCTTATGATATCTATAACTCCGCCAAGTGGGCAGATGCATTTACTTTCCTTTTGTAAAGTCATTTTCCTCGCTTAAAGCTACTTAATATTCTTATACTTGCGCCTATAAATACATTAAGTTACTTACTTTAAATAATAAACCATAGAGGTGAGTACTAATAATGGGACACAACATCGAAATTTTTACTTCTGGCTGCTATTTATGCAGGGAGACCGTGGAAATCGTGGAAAAGGCAAAATGCGCGGACTGCAAGATGACAGAGTACAATTTATCTGAGAGATGCGAAACTGAAATTTGCCTTGCCAAGGCAAAAAAATACGGGATCAAAGCCACACCAACCATTGTAGTGGATGGCAAAATTGCCATCGAAGGTAAGCCAACCGTTGAGAAAGTTAAAAAAGTTCTGGGCATGTAGCTGTGGCTTGTCTATAGCTACAGATATTTAATTTATCAGTATGTCCTTGATTTTATGCCCTATTTCATTTGCTTTTTCAATGACATCCTTCTGGTCTTCTATTGCGGTATACTTATCCTTTGACGGCACGGCTCCCTTCCCGAACAATAGTGGAACAGCGCTTATCCTGCAGCTACCTCCATACCCGCAAGAAAGACATGAAAGGTTCCCTGTTCCGCTGAGTTTACCTATGACGTTAAATCCCTCCATTTCCATAAAAGCCGCAATCTGGTCTGCGGCATGGTCTACACTTGGTATTCCTCTTCCAATTCCGATAGCTACCGCCACTCCAATTTTACCTTTATTCAGCATTTTTTGATGATGCATGGAGTACATCCGTTCAGTTAACATTTTCGTTCTTGAATCAAGAGTACCGTAGGTAGGATAGCCTTTGAGTATGCATTCCAGACGGTATAATTGCAGGTCTCCCCGGGTCCGCACATAAAGCAGCACGGTGTTCCTTTAGCTGTCATGCTACCGACTATCTCCATTCCTCCGGCACGAAGTGCGTTTCCCATCCATTCTGCTACCATTTTTTCAGCCGCAACTCCTACAGCCACTGTTGCAGCTATTTTTCCGCGCATCAGGAGTTTTATATGCCTCTTTGAATAGAGTCTCTCTATGAACGCCTTCATAAAAGCGCTTGCTGAACCATAGTATGTGGGCGACCCTACAATGATAGCATCAGCCTCCATCACCCTTCCGGAAAGCCACTTAAAATCGTCTTTAATGACACATTCGTTTGTGTAGACGCATTTCATACACGCGATGCAGGGACCTACTTTTATTTCCGAAAGTTTAATGAATTCTCTCTCTGCCCCTGTGGCTTCAAGTATCGCTCTAATTAACACATCTGTATTACTCTCTTTTGTGGGGCTTCCGCTTATTCCGAGTACTTTCATGATTTACGCCTCCGGGAAATCAATCTCTACAGCAAGGGCATCGAGGAATTTATTGTAGCCTGTGAAAAGTTCCATGACACCGAGAATTTCTATAATCTGGCTGCTGGTGAGACCTGTTGATTTCAGTTCCTCTGTTTCACGGTCTGTGATTCTATGGGGCGTGAGCGTTGCTTTCTTCACGTATTGGAGAATCTGCTGATCCCTTTGAGACATCTCCGCTCTCTCGATATTTTTTATCATTGCATCGATTTTTTCTTTCGAAAATCCCATCATCGTAAGTGCCATCGAATGCGCAGCTACACAGTAATTACAGACATTTGCAGCAGATACCACTACAGCGATACTTTCTTTGAGTTCCCGCGGAAGTTCGCCTCCCATCATCAGGATTTTTGTCTTTTCCCAGTTCACCCGCAGCAGAGCAGGAAAATTGGCATAGGTCTTGAACAGGTTCGGAACCATTCCGAAAGCTGCTTCAATATCTCTGTAAATTATCCTGACCTCATCGGTTGCTTCTTCTTTTTCTATGGGCTTTATTCTTGCCATGTTAATCGCCTTTTGATAATCAAAAGAGGGCTTATAGCCCTGCTCTTTGAACAATCACATCCGCTACCTGTTTTGGGCTCTTAAAGGGAAAATCACATGAAAAGATTTATGGAGCAATCAAGCCAGCAGCACCTTGAGTATATTCTTTCAGGTTCCAGGGCTAATTTTACGAATGCGATTATCGGGCATGTTATTGATGATATCGAATCTATTCAGCACAGCAACTCATCTTGCTGACATCCTTTCTAAAGGACTGAGCGACCAGCTTTATTGCCTCGGTCATTGTTGGAAAAACATGAACAGTATCTATAATATTATCAATAGTCATACCATATTTTACTGCGAGCACTCCTAACGCTAGATACTTGAGGATTGGTGAAAACTGCATGAGGCACGGCTGAAAAGGCCATCTTTTTCCCTATACCTGCTAAGGCATTTTCGGCTGCAATAGAGCCTTCTTTGCCTGCCACAGTCTCAAGCATGGGTTTATGCCTTCTATCGGAAGGATATGCGGAGAGGAGCCTGCGGCTATGACGAACCCTACATTAACACAAGTGCCGCCGATTGTATCCTTCTCAATCATTACCACATTTGCCCCCAAATCAACGGCTCTTATTGCAGCCCCGAAAGCAGCAGAGCCACTGCCGAGGACTATTAAATCATATTTATCCATACTTTAACCCCCATGTTACTTTAAGAAATCTCCAAATATAGCTTTGCCATATTCTAAAGCTTCATCAAGTGAGTAAATCTCACCATATTTAAATTCAGGATTTTTCTTTCTCCACTCCTCTAAATGTTCCCTGGCGCAAAAGAAGTTGATAAAAGGACATAAAGTTTCCGCTGTACATCCGCCTCTATCTTTATCACTCACAAATTCAATGGTTCCTTCAGGGTTACAGGAATTGATTTTGCCGCCTTTTACCACGATTCTCATTTCTTTTTCGCATTCCGGGCAACTGGACAGGATGGTTATACTTTTATCCAGCATAAAATGGATGCCCAGGGCATCTGTAGCGCAGAGTGCATAAACCTCATGTCCATCTTCAAAAATCACTTTATGACGCGTCTCAGTCGCAGAAAAGGGATAAGCAGAGATTATTTCATCATTTTTCCTCATTATAATGTCGAACTTTTGAAGTTTTTCAATGGTTTGGTGTACCGTATCTACAGATGACAGACCCAACTCCCCCATAATTTCTTTAGGAGACGGGGGTCTGCCATTCTTTGCAAACTCCCTTAGTATATATTTTCGTATTTCATCCTCTAAGGGGCTTAATTTTGCTTCTGCTATATGTCCTTTTACCGTCTCTCCAATTCTATCCATCAATCTCTTCATGAGAGCCTCCTGGGTCTGCATACCATCGCTTTCGGTTTGCACACCATATGGCAGCTCCCATCTCCAACACAGTTACCAGCGTTTACAGCATCTGAGACCTTTCTGCTGTTCAATTCCTGAATCTCATAGACTCCACGAGAGCAGACCTTCACGCACATCCCGCAGCCGTTGCATTTCTCTGTATCAACATATTCTATAAAGGCAGGGGTCCATTTCTCGCCTGATTTTGTTTCCCCTTGATAATATACAGCAGCATCCTCTATTCCACAGCAGCAGCCATTCATTTCTCCGCACTCACAATTTCAACATTGCTGGATTTGCAGGCAGGGCAGATAACGCTATTTCCAAGTCCCTTAAATTTATTTTCGCAATCCAGGCAAACGTATTCTTTCAAGTCCATCTCTATGTTCTCTATATTGAATTCAGGCACATCTCCTACCATGCACATATTTTTCACCTCAATTTCATGTGTATATCTGTTAACGTCCATCTCTCGTACCACGGCAATGATTTTAATATCTCCTCTATGTTCTTTCCAAGCTTTGCAGCATAATTACCCGCTCTATGAATGTATTGATACGACATACCAAGGAAACCTTTGGCTTCATGCCGCTCTGCTTCCTGCAAAGCCTCTTCAAGACCTTTCTCGTATGCAGGCATAAATTTTGGAAGCTCCCCTGAAATATCGATACCTGCAATGGCCGAGTATTTTAGCGCACTTCCAATGTAAACATCCATCTCATATGTTTGATCTTCTAATTCGTATCGTTCCGCTTCTTTTAGCATTTCAGAGATTCCTTTTTCATATGCAGGCAAAAGCTTCTCAAGTTCGCTGCTGATATCCTTATTGAGTTTAACTGCTGTCTCTTTCGCTTTCGATGTATAGAACTCAAGAGCGCACAGATCCCCAAGCTCTGCATTCTCGTGCACCCTTTTCAGATACTTCCTCATGTCGTTATCCCTATCCTCAGCAGTCTTTTCCCTGTCGGGTTTTTCCTCGTATGCGATTTCTTCAAGCACAGAACCAGCATCGCCGGTTGCTGCTATTTTACCAAGCTTCATGTGCACAGCACGATCGCATACGTTCCTGACAAATTCCATGTCGTGAGAAACTATAATAAATGTCGTCCCTGTTTCTTTCCTTGCTGTCAGTATGGAGTTTGCAACCTCGTTCTTTGTGATCGGGTCCATAGTTCCTGTGGGTTCGTCAAAAATAATTATTCTCGGCTCTCTGATGAGAACTTGGGACATCGTCACCCTCTGGCGTTCTCCCACACTGAGCTCGTACTGGGTCTTCTCAAGGATCTCATCAGCGGTATTTCCATCAAAACTCACCGCTTTCAATGCGTTTATTGCTTTTGTTCTGGCAAGTTCGGGCTCAAGTTTCAGGCCTATCGATTCTGTCAGGTTATAAAACACATTTCTGTGAGGGTAGAGAGAATATTCCTGGTGCATGTAACCGATATGCGGTTTTGCACGTCCCCTGAACTCAGTCCCCTTCTCGGTCATATCAACCCACATATCCCCGATCCTCACATCCACTTTTCCGCTGTCCCTCTCCATAATGCCTGCTATGATCTTGGAGAGAGTTGTTTTACCTGCTCCGCTTATACCTATTATTCCGAAAATCTCACCTTCATTGACCTCGAAGCTCACGCCATTCACGGCAGGAATCGTGCCCTTAGAATAGGAGTAATATTTCTTCTTCACATCTTTTAGAATAATAATAGGCTTGCCTCCCTCTGCCTTTCCCTCACACACCACTCCTGTCATTGCACAGAACTTATCAATAATCTCATCCGGTTTTCCTGTCTCAATGATCTCTCCTCTATCTAAGAGGATCGCTTTATTTGTCAGATCATGTAAAACGCCCGGAAGGTGAGAAGTAACCATCAGTGTCATGTTATGTTCCTGCTTTGCTTTTAATATGCTCTCATGCACAAGCTTGGCGGTCCTTGGGTCAAGTGTTCCAGTCGGTTCATCTGCAAGTAAAAGCATAGGGTATTTTGCAAGCTGGCGTGCAAGAACTACTCTTTGTTTCTCTCCACCGCTCAGCTCTTTTCCTGTGTATGTCATTCTATGGGATAGCTTCACTTTTTCGATCAGTTCTGCTGCAACATAGGGACGTTTCTCTTTAGGGATATCGGAATATTCAAAGCTGTGCATTATGTTCTCCAGCACGGTGTCGTCACTGTATAATCCAAAGGTTCGCTGCATCATGATAGCAGTTCTTTCCATAATTCTCCTGTGCATACCCTTTGAGTTCAGGTAATTCACCCTCTTAAGTTCAGTCGTAATGCCGCATTTCGGACAGGCTTTATCTGCACTGCTCGGTGGGTTTACTCTACCACATCCGGGACAGCAGGAAATGTTGAAAATTACCTCGCCAGTAATATCCTCAAATTCCTCAAAGCCGCGGAGCAAGTGCAGGAGTGTACTTTTCCCTGCTCCGCTTTTTCCAATTATACCTATGCTGTCGCCCTCGTTTATGTCCAGATTTATGTTCTTCAGGATTTGTTTACCGCTGACATTGATGTTCAGATCCCGTATCTCGATTAAAGCCACCATTTTTTAACTCCTGTTCTTGTTATTAACAACCTCGCAGGAAAGTATTCCTTCAAGCATTTCCTTTACATGCCTGTCCGAGAGGTCGAGAATCTCTGAGATAAGCTCGTTCTTTATTGAGTAGATCACGAATTTTCCATTTCTCTCAGTATTGACAAGCCCGCAGTTTCTCAGGCATGACATGTGATGTGAGATGAGGCTCTGGTCTTTTCCTGTTGCCCTGCAGATATCGCTCACGCACATGCCGCCGTTCTCTTTCAATGCGTATAGTATCGAAAGTCTTGTTTCATCGCTTAATGCGCTGAAGAAATACTTTTTTGCAGTGGTTAAATCTCCATTTAACATATGTACTTATGTTCATATGTTCTATTATAAATAAGCTCTGCTTGAAAATTATAAAGCGATTGAGTCGGAAATCTTACTAATTTAAATCAAAACAACAATTAATAAAGACAACAAATGAATAGCGTTATTATATTTTACAAGGAGATGAGCTTACATGAAAACAACAGGAATTATAATCGCACTATTGATCCTGGTTACAGCTTCAATCAGTGGATGTATATCGAACAGCGAACCTAAAACCGAGACACAGGTGCCAGCTGAAGGATTGCCAGAGACGAAAGAGAATTCAGAAGCTGGAGTGACTGTTGCTGCTGTGTATCTTGGCAATAACGCCTTTGATATTAAATTGGATACGCACTCAGGCTCGCTGGACTATGAGATGGAGAAGATATCCTACATACGCGACAGCAGAGGGAATATCATCAAACCTGAATCATGGGACGGAGGCACTGGAGGGCATCACTTTGAAGGTACCCTGAAATTCTCGAAATTTGATGACAGCGCCGGTTTTGAGCTTATCATTCAGGATGTCGCAGGAGTAAAAGAAAGGGTCTTGAAGTGGTAAGAGCATGTCAGGAAAGCAAAGAATCCAGGAACTATTAAAAAACCCTTTTATTTTCGGAGGAACTGCAGGACTGCTTGTAGTACTCTTTAACATCTCGATCGCTTCCTTAGCCGAAGGCTCCTTTGAAAAGGGATACGAGGTATTTCTTGCCAACGGCATATTCGTGTACCTTATTCCCCTGGCAGTCGGGGTGCAGATGGGTCTTTTCAGATACCACAGGAATATGATAAATGGGAATGTATCAGGTTCTGAGAAAGTGGGCATGGCAGGTTCTGCCACCTCATCGCTTGCTATGCTGGCATGCTGCCTCCACCATGTGAGCGATCTATTGCCTGCTGTGAGCTTTATCCTTGCAACATCGTCATTCCTTACCGAGTATAAGGACGCTATTATCATCATCGGGCTGTCGGTCAATCTGGCTGGCAGCGCGTACATCGCGAGAGCAATCTTAAAAGACAGATCGATCATCGCAGAAGGGAAAAGCTGCTGCGTACGAGGCGATTGAATGAAAAAAGAGATATATGCAGTAATGAAAGTATAGGTGGACTATGAGAAAAAACAAATCCGAACTGTATCTTGCACTGTTCATAATCGCTGTAGTAGCAGGAACCGTACTCCTTTATACTCAAATGCAGGAGGAAAATGCCTCCGGCATGTTCCCTGAGAAACTGGGCGATATGAGTCTCGCCCTCTACAGGGAAGGAGATGCTGCCATGACAGAAGTAAAAAGATTGCACGGCAACAGTCCAAATGTAAAAGTTGAGAGCGCCTACATTGCAGACTACAGAGGCAGTACGGGCAGCAAAGCCAAATTCTGGGTATCAGAATCTAAAAATAGCGAAGAAGCATCATCGCTTCTTGAATTGATGAACAGCAGGGTTGGAAAAACTGGTGTGTTCAGCGAATCCACGGAAGATACAATAGAAGGACTCAAGGTTTATTTTGTATCAGGACTGATGCCAGAGCTGGGCTTGTATCACTACTTTTATGCCAAAGACAAAAGAGTATTCTGGATACAGATAGATAATCAGGATGAAGCTTACAGGCTTGGCATCGTTAAAGAATCTATAAAGCGGATTTAGCGCCATGAGGAGAAGAAAAAATAATTTTTTTGGGTAGTAGCTTTCGCCGCAGTAGCAATTGCAGCTTCTGCTGTGCTCCTTTACCATACAGAGATGTACGGCTTCCCGCTGACGATATATGTACTTTCCTCAATTTTCGGGTTGAGTCTCTCCTTTGGACATGCTGAAGGACATCTGCTGGGAGTCCTTATAGCGAGAACAGGCTTAATGAGCATGGAAAGCGCGTGGGCATTTGTGATGGTGACCAGCAGCGTCGTTATATTCCTTGGATTCTTCCTGATGTCAAAAGGCTGGGGCAGGATACACGCTTCAGCAGGCGAACTGGTTACTGATGGCATCTACAGGTATGTCAGGCATCCCCAGTACCTCGGCCTCATCGTAGTAACAGTAGGCTTGCTTATCCAGTGGCCTACACTATTGACACTTTTTATGTGGCCTGTTCTTATAATAATGTATTACAGGCTTGCTAAAAGAGAAGAAAAGGAAGCTGCTCTGGCTTTCGGTGAGAGGTATGAGGAATATAAGAGACGTACGCCCATGCTCTTCCCGTTAATAAAAAACAGAATTTGATAAAAACAATCAGGCTATATTATGACTATAACATTATGGATTTCACTCGGATTTCTGGCAATAGCATCAGTACTTCCAAAAGCCTATAACTCCAGATTTTTAGTAGGAGGTTTTGGCTGGATATTCCTTGCCATCTACTGGTTTTTACAGCCAGTATCGTATATTGAGATACAGGATTATTTTAATGCTTTTTTAGTTGTCGTTGCTGCAATATTATCCCTTTTCATAGCATATATCACGTTTCAGGCAAGGAATAAGAAAGAAGAAAGTTATGAAGTACTTATTTCATTATCCGGAGCAGCATCTGTAGGCGGTTTGATATATTTCCTGTTTGCGGACGTGGATTTTTTAAACGTCGGGATAATATCGCTGGTTACAAACCAGACCATCTGGTTTGTTGAGCAGTTAGGATTCCCGGTAGCTCAGGTGGCGTGGAACCAGCTTGCAGTTAATGGTCTTGCCGTGGAAATAATACTTGCCTGTACAGCCATTGAGAGCATAGCCTTATTTAGCGGTATAATCTCATCAGCAACAGGGGCATCTTTATCACAAAAGTTCAGGGCATTTATGATCTCGGTGCCTGTCATTTATATCCTGAATCTTATCAGGGTCTCTTTCACAGCCTCAGCCTATGGATTTGGCTGGTTCGGCACGCCTGAGGAAAGTTTCCATATTTCAGAGCATTTTATTACCAAGGCAGGCTCATTGCTGGCTTTATTGTTGATTTCATATGCGGTTCTTAAAACCCTGCCTGAAGTTTCAGATATGATCGATGGAATTTTTAAGATGATGAGAATAGAATTTCAAAAGCTACACAATTAATCCTGATATAGTGGCTATTGGGCTTGCGCTGTGCGCCTATATCTTCTTTCACAGTATATCCCTCTTTCCGATGCTGAGGCGCAGGTGATTGCCTACCATGATGGTATGTATGTGCCTGAGAGGGTATGCGGTGGCGCATAAGGAAGAGACGCTTTTACTGCTGCACTGGGCTGATATGCGGACGGCGGTGTGAGAGAGAGGAAAGAATAGAGTTCATGAAAAATTTAGACAAACTCCTTTATCCATTTCTTAATTGTTTTAACTTCATCGTCAGTTTTAATAAGTTCATTCAGAAAGTTCTGGAAGTTTTTACCTCTCTCAATGTGAGTTATATTATGCATTTCTTTTGGGTCATCAGGTAGTCCAAAATCCTTTACAGAAATTCCATTCTGTTTAGCTCGATGTAAAAGCCATTGTTCAAGGTATGGAGAAATTTGTATTATCCTTTTTCCATCGTCGTCTTTTCTTACAAGCAATTTGATAGTCTCAAAAGCTTCTTTTTCGATGTACTTCTTCATTTCACCCGGTTGGCTGCTGTCCGGGTCTTCATCAATAATGCCAATCGCATGCTGTTTTTTATTTACGACACCCAAGACTTTACCTTTACCGCTTTCATGTTTTATCAATTTTCCTGGAAATCCAATGCTTTTTACCAGGAATTCATCCGGGTCGCACTCAACCACTATCATTCTTCATCTGCCTGTTCGATAAATGAGCTCAAATTAAAAAACGGGTCATATTCCATTAATTCTGACATCTGTTCACCGCTCAGGCTTTTTACTTTTGTCTGATAATCCCTGAAATACGTGATGAAAACATTGATTGAATCTTTTTTTGCTTTTTCAATGATTGAAAGCAGGAGATAGGGATTGTGGGTCGCTATGAAATACTGGTTTGATTCATCCAGTGCGATTTTTTCGCCGAGATATTTTGTGTAGTAAGGGAATGCATGGGCTTCCGGCTCTTCAAAGACTAAAGTAGAATTTTTATTTGATTCCATAGCGATCACATGGAATATTATTGTCTGGAGCGTATCCGAGGTCAGTATGTAGGGATAGCTAAAAACCATATCCCCTATTTGCTTCTGTATCTCAAAAGTTCTTTCCTGCGGTCTGAACACGAGGTTGAAACCGAAATTCTTGAAAAATCTGGTCATGGTCTCCCGAAGCTTCTTATTTCCAATTACAACAGCAAAAAGGTTGGAACCATGAGGGGGCATGAGGAAGGATGAACTTGTGTTTGGGAACCGGTCATGCTTTAAGAATCGATAACATTTTACAAACTCAGCTTCTTGGAGCGGGATTATATTCTGGATGGTATTCCCTTTGATGTTCCCGGAATAATCAAGTGTGCAGATGGTTCTTTTCCCGTCTCCGTATTCGAAATTGAAATTATCATTTTCAAATGTTATATTCAGTCTTAATTTGTCAAGTTCTATCATGACCGGCTGATCGAGGAGGTCATCGTAAAAAAGGTTCGTTATGCTGCGAAATCGGACATAGTCTTTGAGATCACCGGCATACCTGCACCAGCTCAGCAAACCGAGGGCTTCGAGTATGTTGGATTTGCCGGAGTTGGGCTCGCCTATGAAGAGGTTAATTCTTTTGCAGCTCAGGGAGAGGGATTTTATGGATTTGAAATTTTTTATGGAGAGACGTTCGATCATTGTGATGGGCTCACCTGCATCAACTCTTATGTATCTGTCATTAAATCCTAATTAAATTTATCTTTTTTCGATGAATTCTATGATTTCTTGCGGGAATTAACGTGAACCTGGGGCATTATTAGAAAAGAATTTTTATACAAAGCCAAAGGATTTCAGCTTAGGTTTTAAACGAGGATATATGAATAAAAAAGCTAAAAAGAATAACAAATCGCAAGGCTCTATAATGACGAAGAAAAAGGAGATTCTTGAGGATATTATTGCTGAGCATGCATACGATATTCTGAAAAGACTTGCTGATGAAGATGTGAAAATCTCGAAAAGAATAGAGGAGCTTGCACCTGAATACCTGATAAAAGTGGATATTGATGATGTCGCAGAGAGTGTTTTTTGTGACCTGGATAGCCTTGAAGTTGAGGATGTCTGGGATAATTCAGGAAGTACAAGATACGGGTATGTTGATCCTTATGAACTGGCATCCGAGATGTTTGAAGAAGCGCTGGAGCCTTATATTGATGAACTCAGGAAGTGCCAGAAGCTTGGAATGGATGAGGAAGCAAAGCTTCACTGCATGGGGATCTTGAAAGGGATTTATAAATTTGAAAAAGAAGCCACGACAGAATTCCAGGACTGGGCTGTGGATGATCCGCATACCCATTTCATACAAGTTTTCGATGAGTGGAAAAAAGGAAATAAAAATCTGAAAAATTTAGATGAAATGAATGAGTTTGTAAAGAAGAATTTTTCCAAATGGTATAAGGATATCATGAAGGAATGAACAACATTTATGGAGAAGGTTATGTCAACGCGTAAAATGTGGGTTTAAGAAGCAGGAAGATTCGAATGAAAGAACGCTACGATGCCCTTTTTGGCAAAATCTATGAACGCAAAGAAGCAGTAAACAAATTCATCAATATGCTCCACACCGAGACCACATGGCTCACAAGCCCTGCAAGCACAAAATACCACCTGAACAGAGAAGGCGGACTGCTAGAACACAGCATAGGAGTAGCTGAGACTCTGCTGCGCCTGCGTGAAGCCCTTGCGCCAGAAATAAGCGAAGAGAGCTGCGTTATTGTTGGATTATTCCACGATGTCGGAAAGGTTGGTATGCCAGGTGTGCCCTATTATTTGCCTGAGGTCAAAGACGGCGTGCCAACTGGCACATATACCATTAATTCTGACATTGTTGCTATGGGGCTTGCGCTGCGCAGCCTGTATCTTGTTTCTCAGTATATCCCACTTTCAGATGCTGAGGCACAGGCGATCGCTTACCATGATGGGATGTATGTTCCTGAGGGGCGCTCGGTGGCGCATAAGGAAGAGCCGCTGCTGTTGCTGCTGCACTGGGCGGATATGTGGACGGCGAGCGTGAGGGAGAAAAAGATCTGATGCAAGAAGTTTATTGGTAAGGATTGTAAAACATGCAATTGAAAATAATTGAAGGAGCGAAGCCTTCTCGTGAACTTACCGATGAAGATAAGCCCCATTATGACGAGAACTTTGTATATATCCCAATATGGTTTGTTTACGATCTTGCTGAAAAACATCATGTAAGCAAAAAGAGTGCATTTTGGCACGTTCTAAACCATGAGATATTACATATAAAATTGGGACATCGCAAATATAATGGGCAAAATCCTCGATGTGGGAGGGATTTTCAAATGTGGGCCAATTCTTATAGAAAAACACAATTGGCGGCAATGCCAGAACCCGTAGATGAAGAAGTTAAAATCTTAAACAATGCTATGAAACAAATCATAGAGGGTGTAATAAAAGAGTATCATGATAGATTTAAAAAAAATATGTCCATCCAGCAACAAAAAATTAATTAATGTATAATAAAATATAGAACTATTAAACATCAGGAAAAATTATGGATGATATAATACTATCAAAAGAGCAGATTGTGGAAACATTATTTGATTTCATTACAAAGCATTTTGATAATTTCAAACACTTTAAAGGGACAAAGAATTGGTGGGAAAATCATAGATATCCTAGCAAAAAAGGCGAGTCTGGGAACTCGTGGTCACCCTTCATTCATGCTTTTTTTATTATTTTTGGGAAAGAAAAAGGTTATGAAATTGGAGCTTCTTATACATATGAAAAGGGTATCAAAATGTTTGTTGATTTTATTGACGAGTCTGGTAATGAATATCAAAAACCCTTTTCCAGATACTATGACGTGTCTTGGCACGATTCTGATAAAGAATTCATATTGGGATTAGAGCATGAAGAAACAGGAAGCACAATAAAAGAGCAGTTAAAAAGTATATCCGAAGAGATAGAAAAATTAAGAAGTTATAAAGGAAAATTTAAAATAATTGTTGCTCGACCTCGTATTAGTAGAGAAATAAATGATTATCGAAGTTCGATAGAACACTATAGGAAAAATATCGAAAAAAAATTAATAGAATTAAAGTGTCTTAATGATGAAGATTGGATAGTAATTTTGATAGCTCCAGAAACAAAAAAATTATATAATCCACAAGATGAAACAGAAATTTTGTATTGTTGTTACTTTCTAAATAAGAAAGAGAACGGAAATATTAAAGAACTTAAACTTTTTTTTGAGAAAAGATTTTCAGTCATAATGAATCAAGAACATGAAGTAAAGATTAATCCAATCAGTAAAGTTTCTTGAAGCATCGAAGGAGCATAAATTGTATGAAGATCTAAATAAGAGTTCAGAGAATTAACAGATATGAACGATTATATAATAGAAATAGATGACAAATGGATACAAATTGAAGACGTGGATGGATGCTTTTCAGGTTATTGTCATCAATCTCAAAATCAAAAATACGTAGTCGTATTTTCCAGTCCTTATGAAATGGATGATGAAATTGGCAAAGTAACTGTAATTCCGGGCAGAGTATATCTAATCGAAAATAATTCAAAAATATTGTGGAAAAAAGAAATTGATAAGCCTTTAAAATATTTTGTAACTGATGATGCAAGAGTTATAATATTTAGTTCAAAAGAGTACTCAGTATTTGATGCAGAAGGAAAAGAAGTATATCAATATAAATTCAATTCGAATATTCTCGGATTAGAATTTTCTGAGAAGTATTCTATGCTAATAGTAACTACATTTGATCCAGATAATAAAATTTATTGTTTTAATATTTATGAATATAAACTAATTTGGATAAAGGACAATTTATTACCATCATCGGTAAGAGTAATTAATTTTTTAGATAATTCTACTATATGTTTATCTACTGATAAAAGTCAAGAAGACTCATACAGCATTGATTTAAATGGGAATCTAATAGAGGGTAGCATTAAGGAGAGTGCGAGTAGTAAACGAACACGACTAAAAACTACAGCTTACTCAAAATATATTCAAAAACAGTATGCTGAAGCAGAATCTCTTTATCTACAGGCATATCTGATTACTGATGAGTATTTGTTCAGTTTGAACGATATTCCAGGAAAGGATAGTGACAAACTTTTAGAAATTATTAGAAGTATATTTGGAATTGATCGGATAAAGATACTAAAAATTGAAAAATTTGATAACGGTAAAACTTTAATTATCGATACCGACCGCAATAATTTTTCACTCAGCTTTGACGATGATAAGACCAAAGCAATCTTGAAGATTGATGATGGAAGAACGCAAGAATTTATCGCAAAGAAAGAGAATGAGAAGTTAAATATTTATAAAAATATTGTTTATTATGAATCAGAGAACGAACATTTATGCAAGTGCATTGCTGAAACAAAATACCATTTGGGAAAATATATTGAAGCGATAGAATATTGGGAAAAAGCAATCTATATTTCTGAGAATTTTTCAAAAAAGATGAATGTTTCAGAAACAGAAATAAAACATTTAAATCAAAATATTGAAAAAAAATGTATTTAAAACATATAGAAAATTAATCAGTTTATATAAAAAACAAGGCAAAAACGATGTGAATTGGTTCGATATTTCTGAGAAGCTCAATGCAATTGCAATAGTATCATCAGATGGAATTGATATATTTTCAATTTAATTTAAATAAAAATTAATAATAAACAAAAAAAATAACTGGTTAGCGAAAATTCAAGTTTAGAAAATCATTTATGACACCAAATAAATACCCGATTATCGAACCACCTGGATTTCATGAATGTCGTGGAAAACCAAGAAACAGAGCAAATTTTGGCATCCAAGAAAAACCCGAAATTCCTGTGTACGTTTTTGATTCACATAGGTTTGCATTTTATGCTTGGTATAAATTTGCTAAAAAGTATAATAACTATGGTTTATCCTTAATTTCAATAGATTGGCATCAAGATTTATCGGGGTATGATAAGAATAATCTCGAAATTTTAGAAAAGAGTTCTGGTGAAGATATTGACTGTTTTTGTTGCCAGTATTTAAATGCACAAAATGATACTCATATTCATGCGGCAGCCTATTGGAATCTAATAGGTGATATATATTTACTCTGTAAATCAACTGATGAGCCACAGAAAAGTTTTTTTGATAAAGAGGGAAAAGAACATACAATTCATTTTACCAATGATTTAAATATTTTCCTCGAAATTCTAAAAAATAGTGAAGAAAAAAATATTTTATTAGATATCGATCTTGATTATTTTACTAATCTTGAAGAGTCAGAATTTGAAGATATTTTTACACCATTAAATGAGGCTGAAATTAAAGGCCAATTGAATATATTACAGGAATGGTTTCTCCCTCGACTGCGTGGAATAACTATAGCAAGGGAGCCAATGTTTTGTGGAAGCATTAAGAATTCCAACTACATATACAATCTAGTTTCTGAAGCTCTCTTTGAAAATGACCTAGTTCCCATATACCGATAATTTACCTATATTAAATTGATTGTAGAAACGATATGCAAGAAGATAATAGAAAGGAATCATAATGTCGAATACTCAAAATAAAACTCCTCAACCAACTTGGAAACTATCACTTCCGCCCCAGTCTGGCACCGCTGCACAAACGATCCTTCATCAACTGGCATGGCAATAACAACGAAAACAGATGAGCATTATGAATTTGAATGAACTCCTGAAAATTGTAGAAGGTTCAACCATAGAATTCAAAGAACTGGTCAATGATTCCGTGTTTAAAAGTCTATCCGCCTTTGCAAATACGAACGGAGGACTATTATATATTGGAATATCTGACCGAAAAGAGGTACCGGGTTTTGATTGCAGCAACCGTTCTATCGAAGAAATGACAAACAGGATAGTTAACAAACTTGGGATACATCCACAGATAGATTGTATTGAGGTCAATGGTAAACATGTCCTGAAAGTGGAAGTAAAGAAAAGCACCCCGCCGATCTCGTATGAAGGTCGATATTACAAACGGGTTGGAAATACAACACGGGAAATGCAAGGAGAGGAATTAAGGACATTTTTTACAAAAGGCAATAATTGGGACGGACTCACTGGAAATTATAGCCTGGAAGAGATAGATGCTGAAACTGTCAGGAAATTTGTAAGGATGGCTGTGACAAGTGGGAGATTGAGGAAAACAGATGAAGAGGATGACATTAAAACAACTCTTGAAAAATTGAAACTTATTATTGATGGGAAACTAACTAATGGAGCGATAATGCTTTTTGGGAAACAACCGCAAAATCGTTTCATAAACGCAGTGGTCAGGGTTGGAAAGTTCAAAGACGAAATCACTATCATTGGGGACAGGTACATCGAAGGCAATCTATTCATACAGGTTGAAGAAGCACTGGAATCCATAAAAAATTTTATAAATGTAAGATATGAGATTACTGGTGAAAAATTAACGAGAGAAAACATCTGGGATTATCCACTCGAAGCTATCAGAGAATCTCTTCTTAATTCTGTTATTCACAGGGATTATTTCAGATACAATGTTCAAACACAGATCAAAGTGTTCGATGATAAAATATGGTTCTTCAATATAGGTGGACTTCCTGAAGGAATAACCTTGAAACAATTGAAAAGTCCTCATCCATCTGTAGCTAGAAATCCCCTTATAGTCCATGTATTCTATCTAGCAGGATTGATTGAAGAGTACGGTTCAGGTATAGGAAGGATACTAAAGTCCACAAATGAAGCAGGGATTCCTGAGCCTGAGTTTAAAGAGGAATTTGGGGGATTTTCTGTATATTTGAGGAAAGATTCTTTTTCGCAGGAGGAACTCAGAAAGATAGGTCTTAATGACAGACAGGTCAGGGCAGTGATGTATGTTAAGGAAAAAGGAAGGATTACAAATAAGGAGTATCGAGGGATGTTTGATATCACAGATAGAATGGCGCTTATCGATCTTTCTGATATTTGCGCGAAGAATATATTTGAAAGGATAGGTAAAACAGGGAGAAATATAGAATATGTTTTGTCTCGAAATAAACCCGAAAAACCCGAAATAAACCCGAAATAAACCCGAAATTGATAAGAATAATTGATGAGGAAAGAGAGACGGTAATGACTGACACTAAAATCAAATCCCTTAACCAACCCGGCGACTACTACTTCTGCTCCCTTTGCGCCGCCTGGCACCGCTGCACCAACGACCCTTCATAAACTGGCAATCAGCATATATCACATCTTGATGAAAACATCACGAACTCCCCAGCCTCAAAATACTACTTCTGTTCCCTCTGCTCCACCTGGCACACCGCCGCCCGAACCGACCATCTCCAGCACCGCTCATACATCCAGCGAGATCCTGACTTAAACCCAGCGCCTGCCCAGCCGCCCGGTGCACCCTCATCCGCTCTACTAAATAACTCAGCCAGCCCGATATTGGGTCCATTTGACGGCACTGCTGATCTCTGGATGACAGAATCAGAGAATTTGAGCAGGATTCGCTCTACTGCGGCGCGCGACCAGTGCAGGAGGCTCCTTGAGCAGATTAAAGGATGGGATAAGAATCTGCATATACAGTGTTTCAGTAAAAAAGAGCATTTTACCTTCATTGTGAAAGGGCTCAGGGTAGCTGAAATAAATCTCGACCCCAGGGGTTTTGTGCTGACGCTGAGAAAGAATATCCTGAACCAGGGCTATACGAGCGTTCATCAGGACACAATGGATTTTTTATATGAGGGACAGATAAACCCGCCTGTCTCAGAAGCAGACCTGCGAGCTCATTTTATCTCGGAAGCAAAGAACTTGATCGAGCTTCGCAAGAACAACATAATCGGCTACCGTGAGAAATGGCTTCACTCCCTGCTGATCGAAAAAATGCAAAATGGCGGTTTATCGGGCACTGATCTTCAGTTCTTATATTACGAAGCGTCGGCAGGCAAAATCAAAAGAGAAAATAAAAACAGATACGCACGAATGTATATCGATATATTGGCAAAGGAGCGTCAGAGTAAAGCACTGGTCATAGTTGAAGTCAAGAACGATAATGAAGATCTGAACGCCGTTCTTTTTGACAGCAGCAATGGTAAAAGCTTATCCAAGAGCCTGTATGTGGACTGGTTCGTGAGATACAGGGAACTAATAAAGCCAAGGATAGCTCAACTAGGATGGGATGCGAATATCGAGAATCTGAAATTTATTATTGCTGCACCGGATGCTGATTTCAAGAATAGCAGTCTGGATATGGATATTGTGAATAACATAAAAAGTCTTGGCTGTGAGGTTGAGGCTTTGCATCTGAATAATGATTGGAAAAAGACTGAAGAGGTTTATGTAGTAAAAACTGATAAACTATAAGAGGCATTACTTCGGTTGCCATGTGGTTTAAAGACCCCCTTCTTTCCATCTCCCACCGCCCTCCCCAACGCCTTTCGCCCGCGCCGCCCATCTCCTTAATATCCCCCGCAGGCACGCCGCTCATACGAGAGGCTCCTTGCGCTTGTCAAAAGTCTGGATAAAAACCCGCATATTCAGTATTTCAGCCGGAAAAACGGTTTTTCTTTTATTGTCAAAGGGCTGAAGATCGCGGAGATAAAACTGAGTTCAGGCGGATTTAATGCTTATGCATTATCGGCTGCCCTAACATCCAGAGATTAAACACGAAAAAGATAAAAATAAACATCAGTACAGGTATATATGCCGATTCATTTTCACGGAACATTCGCCTTGAAATGCCTCTTCCGACTGATATCGAGAATCCCAACCCTGCAAACATCAGCAGCCACTGTATTAATAGAATGTTATTATTGTTAAGAAGCGGGGCAGGAGCATATCCGGAAGACCCGAATAGATTCCATCCAAACCCGAACGGGTCAGAGATGACAGGGATTACCCCCGTGCCTTCTTCCAGTAAATGGCGAAGATTATGGGAAAGGTGCATCATCAGCCCCAGGGGAATAACGGAATATGCATAACCCATGAAAAGATCTTTAAACGTTACTTTCCGGTTGAGTAATTTTGAGACGCCGATAGCCGCAGAATAGATCAGAACAGGGAATGCCGCCACAGCAATGAATAAGATAAATCGAACAGAGTCGTAACCTGCGCCGGTATAGATCATTAAATCTGTCGTTAAACCTGTCCACGGTCTTATCATGATCAGCGTCTGGAATACCGTTACCCCAAGCAGTATCAGGACGAATACAGCCTCATCGGTCCTTGTTTTTGATATAGTCAGAAAATCCCCTGCGAAGGAACGGAGGTTAAAAGAGATGTTACTCCTGTGGCAGGTTTTGACACATTCGGTGCAGAGAATGCAGTGAGTATTTTTCTCCATTGTACCCGGGTACTCAAATACCGGGCAGGGATATCCTTTTTCATTCCCTGATATACAGTACTTTTCTCTGCATGTTTTGCATATCTCCCTGTCCTTTGACCGCAACTCAAAGGGAGCAAACATTGAGTATAAGCCTGCCAGCCCTGTTATGGGACATACGTACCTGCAAAAGGAACGGCGCTCGAAGATTATTGATATGATTACTATTACGCCGAGCAAAGCGACGATGAAATACGCTGTGTTCAGCGGGCTGTTTACAAGGTTGAACTGGAAATCCGCCCACGTGATAACAAGAAAGAATACCGCAGCTAAAGAGAGATTTCTGAATTTAGCAGGCAATTTTCTGTTTAAACTGAATGTATCGTTAATCCTTTTGTAAAATGAACGGCGCTGTATCCAGTCCCCGGCTGCTCCAAAGGGGCACATCAGGCACCAGAACCTTCCGAACAGTGCCAGACTTATTATAAGAAGCGACCACCAGATAACCCAGATTGAAATGCTCGCAAAGTTCATATTGCTGTTCTGGATTCCATAAAAACCTGCTAATACGACTATAACTAAAAACAGAGCTCCTGGCAGCTGGAAGAGAAACTGGGTTCTGCGGCTTTTGAAAATAGATTTTACTGCATTACTCTCGAGCAGGTCGTATTTTCTCAGTTTATTATCACTTTTCATTCTTCCTTCTTAAGTATGCTACAAATATTATCGATACAATAACAGAGCCAATCACTATGCTCAGGAAGATCAGATCTGGTTTTGTAAAAGAGTCGGTTAGATCGTCATTTACTTTTATGCTCCTGCTGAACTCCCAGTTCCTGCCGCTGTATTTCCCATGTGAAAAGTATATATCGCCGCCATCATTCCCATATTCCCCGTATTTAAATACGGGGTCGTTATACGGGGTTTTTTCAGCCTGCCATGCGATATAAATATTATCTCCAGAAATCCCTATCTGTGGATCGTAATGTTTGCCATTGATATCGTTTACCCTGATATTCTTACTGAACTCAAGGCTGTCATTCTTCCTGATGCTATTTGAGAAATAGATATTCGAATCGCCTTCTCTTTCGTCCTCCCATACTACAAGAATTTCTCCATTCCTGACCGCAATTGAGGGATGCATCTGGCTTGTATTTCCTGTATCGTCGTTTACACGAATGTTTTTATCAAATATCCAGCCGTTATTCTCTAATCTGCCTGATGAGAAGAATATATCAAAATCTTTATTCCTGTCATCGTACCATGCAATGTATACGCTTCCATTATCAAATGCTATCGAAGGAGTATAATGGGAAGCATTCGTGAGATCATTTACCCTGACATTATTGCTGAACTTCCAGGCTCCGTTTTCTCTTATTCCATGCGAGAAATAGATGTCATAATTGCTGTTTCTCGCATCCAGCCATGCAATACATACGTTGTTTTCATCATCGACTGCAAGTGATGGTGCATAATGCCAGTTGCCCGAAGGATCATCGTTAACCCGTACCGGTTTACTAAACATGTAAATGCCGTTAATAGAGCGCCCCTGCGCAAAATCGATATCCCAGTTTATCTTGTTCATCATTGCAATATACACAGTCCCGTTCAGAACCGCAACAGACGGCAGTACCTGGCTTCCGGCATCAGCCACAACCGGCATATCCTTTTTGAATTTGATATTATTCTTTGGCGAAGTTGAAAAGTAGAGTTCTTCGAAACCGAACCTGTCATCCTCCCACAGCAGATAGAGGTTATTATCATCCACTGCTATTGAGGGGGAGCCGTGTCCCGTGCTTCCTTTTATTTCGTTTATCCTGATGTTCCTGTCAAAAACCCATCCGTTCTGAAAGCTTCCCTTCGAAAGATATATATCCCCGGCTTTATGGGGTTGATTATTCATTATCCGTGTGTAATTGCCATTTCTCTCATCAGCCCAGACGATATAGACTGTATCGTTATCAGCAGCTAAAGCCGGGAACCACTGGAGGGAATTGCTCTGTACTTCAGAAGAAAATGCACTCCCGCTTAAACTAATATTCAGAGTAATAAATAATATTAGTACAAGCATCAAAATGCTATGTTTTTCTTTTTTCATGAGATTTTGCTTGTTGTACGGTTATCCTGTATCAAACATTTGCGAGCAATCTCGTGTATTTCTTCTCAAACTCACCCTGGCATATAGTACAGCAGAAGAAATAATCCTTATCATCGAATTTCTTTCTGACCGCATCCCCTGTTACTTTCTTATCGCAATAGGCACAGCTCAGGGTTATGCTGGAGGATGCGAGCGGTATGGTTGCATCTTTTCTATATGGGCTTTTTACGGGAATAACACGTATATTGTTCACGTCTGTTAGGTTTATCCTGTCCTGTATTGCAAGAATGTGCTGCATATCCCCTGTCACTCTGGATACTATGGCTGCGTCAGAGTCAGATGTGATGTACAGTTCTTTTATTTCTTCGAACTTCAGAAGTTCCTCGGCTATTCTGTTTACCGCAATGGGCTTTGCGTTTACAATTAGTACTGCCTCGGCTATACCAAGCCTGCTGTGATCGATCTCTAGTGTGAATTTCCTGATGATACCGAGTTCAAACAACCTGTCCACACGGCTTTTAATGGTAGGCACACTTGTAAGGCAGTGCCTGGCTATTTCCTGATACGACTTCCTGCTGTCGCTCTGAAGTTGAGTTAATATTTTAACATCGAGATTGTCAAGTTCTACCATATTTCTCCTTTAGATTTTATAAATTATTTGTGCGTTTGATAAGAGCAATCTTTTCTGTCAGGATTTCGTTATCTATTCGTAATGTAATAAGTAAAATCAGCAGAAGGATAAATGCTACTATGTTCATAAGAACCGTGCCAATGACAATATCCCCGCTGATACCTCCTCCCCCGGGACCTATAACCACTGGATGAACGGTTGCTCTATTCCATAATCTGATAGAAAGGAAGCTCAAAGGTACACTTATAAAACTGACGATACCGAAAACTGATGAAAGCCTTGCCCGTTTCTCAGGTTCGTCTATGGATTTTCTTACCATGAGGTAAGATAAGTAAATTAAAAAAAGAACAAGCGATGTATTCAATCTGACATCCCAGGTAACCCAGTACTCACCCCAGGCAGATCTTGCCCAGAGAGAGCCTGTTATCAGAGTAAGGAAGGCAAATATTACGCCGACCTCTGCTGCAGAAACTGCTCTGGTATCCCATTTTTCCTGCTTTGTTCTCAAATACTTAATACCTGAGATAAATACAATAGCGAAAGCCAGGTACGCTGTGACAGCTATGGGTACATGAAAGTAGAATATCTTGAAGTTTATAGGATCACCGCCCACATCCATGGGATCGACTGGAATCGGGGCAACAAAAAATATCAGGTATATTGAAATAACTAACGCCACTGGTGCCAGTGAAAAAAGTATTTTCTTGAACATGTTTAGCATCCCTGGTGTTAATATACTATTATTACACCTTGTTAAATTTCGTCAATATATTGATTTCCGTTTACAAAATAAGTATATATTTTAAAAATTTTTATGTTTGTTAAGCGCAACCCATTTAAACGATACCATAAATGCATATATCAACTTTATGATATGACACTTAATTCAGATGTCGCAATACAATCCTTCGCACCTTTCTTAACAACGCTGATAAGCCTATTTTTTACAATCTCTGTTTTCCGCCAGTATTCAAAAAGGAGGAAAATACATCAGTTTATCTGGGGAACAGGACTTCTTATTTTTTCAGTTACAACTTTATTTGAGTTTGTTTCTGAGATATATGGATGGAGCATACTCATGTACCGGGCTTACTATATTTTGATAGCCTCCCTGGTTGCTATTCTGGGGCTCGGGACTGTTTATCTTTTCAACAGACGTACGGGAAGATATTTAGCGCTATATTTTGCAGTAGTTATAACTTATTTAATAATTTTAACCCTGAATGCCCAGGTAGATACCGAAAAATTGCAGGGAAGAATTGTCGGAGGCAGCGCCATGCCCGCTGACGTTAGAATAATATCCCCGCTTCTTACAATTCCCGGTTCAATCGCATTAATCGGCGGCGCGTTATATTCCTGGTACATTGCACGGAAAAACTATAACTTGTTCATAGCAATAGGGGCTCTTTTAGTGGCAGGTGGTGGAGGATTATCCAGATTTGGGGTTGAATGGGCACTGTATATACTTGAACTACTCGGGGTTGCTGTGATGTATATAGGTTTTATAAAAAGCGAAGAGGTGATAAGACAAAAAGATGAGCCAAAATAAAACTCTGGATATTAAAATCCTCCTGTATGCTTACAGGCATAAGGGTGACCAGAGAGATTTATTGAAACTCTCAAGGCAGCTTAAAATCCGCTTATCAGAGGGCTTTCTCCGCTCCTTACGAAATCTCGAAGAAGAAAAATTCCTCGTCGCAGATCCTCAGATATGGAGATTGACTGTCAAGGGTGAAACAACAGCATCTGTTATAGAAACCTCACAAAAAAATTATTTGCATTTGCTTCTTCTATGCGTTGCGCTCTGTGTGGCAATCATCTTAACAATTGTTGTTAAGAACTTTTTATAGTATCTGGAAACTAAGAGTCTATCCGGAAAATATAAAAACATCTTATGAGGCAACACACAAAAAGCGAATAATTTGGATTGCAAATTTTTTAATTGGTATCTGCGTTTATTTGCGTTTATCTGCGGTTTATAAAATTAAAGGAACCGCAGATAAACGCCGATGAACGCAGATTAACGCTTTTTGATTTTTCGGATAGGCTCTAAATGCCTGTTTAGTTTTATTTTCTTAAAAAAATGACTTTAACAGGTTCAAAATTTAAAGGAAAAACCACATAAAAAACCACTTGTATAAAAGAAGATATTGATTTATAAACATTTAAGGAGAAAAATTACGAATAATGAGCTTAATGCCTTAGAAGATTTAAAATAATAATAATAATAAACTATAAAAGGAGGTAATAAATGCCAAAAGACCCTGTATGCGGAATGTATGTGGATGAGAAGACTGCTATAAAAAAAGAAATTGGAGGCAGGACCTATTATTTTTGCATGGAAAGTTGCCTTAAGACATTTGAAAATCCCGAGAGAGAATTGAAAAGTATGAAGCGCAGGGTCGCGATAGCCCTCACAGGAGTGCTCTTGCTTGCAGCCCTTCGAGTAATAGCGATGCTAACTCTGGCTGCGGGAGTTACGCTGGTCACGTGGGCGCCCATACCTTCGCTTCCATGGTTTACATGGGGCTACTGGTTGTTTATACTTACCACTCCAGTCCAGTTCATAGGCGGCTGGAGTTTTTATACAGGCGCTTATACTGCTCTAAAGGCGAGAAGGGCAAACATGGACCTTTTGATTTCAATGGGAACCCTGACCGCGTATTTCTTCAGTGTATTTGTGCTATTTTTCCCGGATATTCTGCCTGTAAAGGAAAAGGACGTTTATTTTGAGGTAAGCGCGGTCATAATCGCCTTTGTCCTGCTTGGAAAATTCATGGAGGACTACATGAAAACCAGCACCTCGGCTGCCGTAAGAAAGCTCATGGACATGCGCCCCAGCATGGCAAAGGTTATCAGAAACGGCGAAGAGGTCGAGATTCCGGCAGAGAGCGTCATGGTAGGCGAGACTGTTGTAGTGCGCCCTGGTGAGAAAATCCCTACTGACGGCGTGGTCGTGGAAGGACAATCCGCTGTAGATGAAAAAATGATAACGGGAGAGAGCATACCTGTTGAAAAGAGAACAGGAGATACGGTGATCGGCGCGACCATGAACAAGATGGGCATGCTGAAGTTCAGAGCCACGCAGGTCGGGGCTGATACAACACTGATGCAAATCGTAAAGATGGTAGAAGAAGCACAGGCATCAAGCGCGCCAATCCAGAGGCTGGCGGATCGCATCAGCGCCTATTTCGTGCCTGCTGTGGTTGTCACGGCGTTTCTCACATTTGCGGTATGGTATCTTATCTTTGGAAATTTCACGGCTGGACTTCTTGCATTCGTGGCTGTACTAATCATCTCATGTCCGTGTGCCCTGGGTATTGCTACGCCCACTGCTTTAATGGTTGGCGTTGGAAAAGGTGCAGAAGCTGGGATATTGATTCGCGGAGGTGAATATCTCGAGAAGGCACAGAAGCTCACTACTGTGGTATTTGATAAAACAGGCACGTTAACAAAGGGAGAACCCTCTGTCACGGATATCATTGCAGAGAGTGAGAACGAGGTATTGAGGCTGGCAGCGATCGCAGAGAAAGGCTCAGAACACCCGCTTGGTGAGGCGATAGTCAGGGCTGCCAAGGAAAAAGGTATCGAGATAAAAGATGCCGAATCCTTTGAAGCTGTGCCTGGACACGGCATAAAAGTGGTTGTGAAAGGAAATCAGGTATTTGTGGGCAACCGCAGGCTGATGCAGATCAATGGTATAGATACCAAGAATATTGAGGAAAGAATTCAAATTCTTGAAACTCAAGGAAAGACCGCGATGCTGGTTGCTGAAAATGAGAAAGTCATTGGCATAATTGCAGTCGCAGACACCCTTAAGGAGAACTCAGTTGAAGCGGTGGCTGAACTCAAAAAGCTCGGGGTTGAGACAATAATGCTCACAGGAGATAATGAAAGAACTGCAAACGCAGTTGCAAAGCAAGTGGGAATAGAGCGTGTCATTGCCAATGTCCTTCCTGGAGAAAAGGCTGATGTTATAAAGAAATTGCAGGCAGAGGGGAAGGTGGTTGCAATGGTAGGCGATGGCATAAATGATTCTCCTGCTCTTGCACAATCAGACATTGGCATAGCAGTAGGTAGCGGTTCTGATGTTGCAAAGGAGACGGGCGGGATAATTCTGATAAAAGATGACCTTCGCGATGTTGTGGCTGGAATTAAATTAAGCAAGGCTTCGATGAAGAAAATCAAGCAGAACATGTTCTGGGCGCTGGCATATAATACATCAGCAATACCTATAGCGGCCGCCGGGCTATTGAATCCGATAATTGCTGCTGCTGCAATGGCAATAAGTTCGCTCTCGGTTGTGGCAAACTCCGCGCTACTTAAGAGATTCAAGTTCGAAAGAAAAGTCTGAGACTACGTCAGCCATCATCGTATCTCCCTGTCCCATCCAACATAATATACTTTGGGTCTCGTTCCTAATTCAGGTTTGTGAACATTGATTCTTTCTTTATCCCGTATTTTATTGACCGGACTATCAGGATCTTTCAGGTCTCCGAACACCCTTGCTGCGACGGGGCATGCCTGAACACATGCAGGCAAAAGACCCCTGGTAATCCTGTGATAGCACCATGTACATTTATCAGCAACGCCACCTCCTAAATTTGGGCGTTGTTTGTGGTGCGGGCTCTCCTTTGAGTTAAATTACGATAAAAATAATTATCACAATAGCCAGTAACGTGAATGCTCTTTTTAAATGCGGCTGCATTATTATTTTTCACCTGAATCGTCTCATGCGGCTCCCGCATAGAAAGAGATGGTTTTAACATAATCCGGATCTTTCCACTTAAGAGCATACACTGCGCCCTCTTTTACGATAATATCTATAGCTGGCAGAGGAGACGGCGGTGGTCCTGAGAGTACTGCCCCTGTATTGGGATCAAATTTACCTATATGGCAGGGGCAGAAAATAATATTCTCATCAGGCTTCCAGTAAGCGATACATCCAAGGTGCGTACATACAGCTCCGAACGCTCTGAAACCAGCGGGCATATTTAAAAGGACAGCCGCTTTGCCGTTGAACATAAACTTTTTAGCGCTTCCTTTTGGAACCTCATCTACCGAAGCTATTTTTATTTCTTCATTTGCCGTGCCTTTTGCAGTTGACGGCCATAAATATTTCAAAATTGTAGCTACAACCCCTGAAGCGAAAAACAATGAGACCAGACCGATTAAAATTTCACTGAGCTTTCTTCGTGTAATGGTTAGAGTAATTTTATCACTCATGCTCTTCCTCTATTATTAAAACTTATTTTCTTTCTTCAAGGGAGTTTTGGTTTAAATTCATAAAAATATATAGTGATCTATCTTTAATTTGTAATTTTGAATATAATTGTTATAAATTCTGGTTGATCATGTATATCTTCTCCTTTACTGATCATACCGTATAGCATCCACAGGCCTCATCCTGGCTGCATATCGGGCAGGGATGATTCCAGATAATATGCCTATTACAACCGAGAATCCAAGGGCAAAGAGGATGGTTTCTGTATTGATTGTTGCTCTCATATCTCCTCCAAAGCCAAGTGCCTGTATTCCCAGAAATGGAATAAGCAAGGAAATAACAGAGCCGAATACTACACCTATTATTCCCCCCACAAATCCGAACATTCCTGCCTCTATAAGGAAGAGCTTCATGATCTCACGCTCACCCGCGCCCATCGCTTTCAGCAGTCCTATCTGTTTGGTGCGCTCCATGACAGACATGAACATGGTGTTGGCTATGCCTACTGCCCCCACGAGGAGCGAGACCGCAGCGATTGCACTTAAGAACAGAGACAGAGTCTGGGTCACGCCGCTCATCTGCTCACGGATAAGGGCTGAAGCTATGACCGTAAAATCTTTTGTTCGCGGGTTTACCTGTCTTGAGCTCATAAGCTTCTGATCGATATCAGCTTTGACGGATTCCACGAGAGAAGCATCAGAAGCTTTTATAATCATAGATGTGAACTGATTATTTGCTACTTTTTCCGTAATAACCCCTCTTGCCATCTCAGCAGGCATATAAACCGCTGTATCACTGCCGCCTCCAAATCCGCCAGACTGCTTGAGTATGCCCACAACCCTGAAATTTTTACCTCCAATTGTAAGGGGACGGTTGAGTGTTACAGGTTGAAGGAAAGTCCCATATGCAAGATTATATCCCACCACTATCGAATTAGAATCTCCTGTCTGGAGATATCTTCCTTCATCTATTCCTGTAGTATCCATCAGCCTCCAGACTGAGGTATCTACACCTGTTACAGATACTACTGTCTTCTCATTATCATAGTTAAGGTCGGCTTTGCCAGAGACGATGCCATTTACATACATAACACCAGGTACCTGTTTAACCACTTTATAGTCTTTATCGGTAAGGTTAATTGAAGAGCTCGTACTCACAGATCTATCAGTATGCATCTCGCTGTGTACACCTGTTGCCCTGAAGTAGCCAGGGATTACGGTTATAATATCAGCACCGAAATTTCCAAGCCTCTCCTGCACATTTTCCTGCATCCCCTGTCCTATTGATATTATGGCTACAACAGAGGCGACGCCTATAATAACGCCTATGATGGTAAGCCAGCTTCTCATTCTGCTTTTCTTTACATGGGAAAGAGACAGCAGGAAAATATCCAGAAGCCTCATTTTCTTCTCTGCCTCTGGAATTTCAACCTCTGGTATATCCCGGAAATGCTCTTTCGCTGCCAGAAGCCAATGATACCGAGTAATACAATCCCAAGATATGGAGCAAAGCTGGCCGCAAGTTTTGAGGTATTCGATCTATCATTGCTGTGCATCGCTTCATGTTCATCACTGGCATCTCTGGATGCCGTACCAGCCATTGCACCTGAAAGTTTCACAGGCAGCCTCTTTTCTATCGATTGCCGCATACCGGTAGCATCGGTATACTGTATTCTGATGTTCATATCTGAACCTCCCCTCTGAGCTACCTGGAAATTTGCAGAGGTATAGTCTCCAGCATTCAGATTACCTATAACCTGTGTACTGCTCCCCAGTACGCCAAAACTGTTTTGAGGAGGTATTTCCACGCTTACTGCTTTAGCTGGATTGACCCCGATGTTAGCTACACTGAGCAGAAAACTACTTCCAGATTCCTGGTAGCTTAACTCAAAGTCTGTTATTCCTGCAATGCTTATACCAAGGTAATCGGTGGCTGAGTAGTTCATTCCTGATATTTGTAAAGGTATATTGTAAACTCCGGTCTGAGCAAGCGCATCAACCACGAGATTGAATTTGATCTCTGTCTCGCCTCCGGGGCGAATACTGCCAAGGGAAAAGCCTGTACCTGAACCAACTATTGTAAATACATTTGCCAGGTGCTCGTGGGCAGTATTTATATTAGCATACAGGTTTCTTGCAGTACCTGTTCCCTCATTTTTGAATTTTAATACAACTTCATTTGTAGAGCCCGGGGCAGCAGTCCCGATAGAAGTGTTGATAAGTGTTATCACTGGTATGCCTTTAACGACCAGGGTTTTATCTTTCAGTACTACAGTAGTAGGCTGGCTGCTGCCTGAACCATCCTTCCCTTTCGTAGTGACATAGATATTAAACTCATACTCCCCCTCTACTGCGTTCTGGTCTATATGGATTTTAAACTTAGCTGTCCGTATATCGTTCCAGTCCTCCATGCTACCGAGAAGCGCTTGATTATCAAGTACGTGTATTGCTTTATCTGTAGCATTGTTTGCCGGAACGAGTCTCACGGTGGTATCAGTCCACCATGTACCATAACCAATATTTTTAATCGGAACCCATACAAAGACTGTATCCCCGGGATACACAGGCTCATGCTCGGTTATAAGATACTCATTCGATGCTGCCGCAGCCTGTAAAAATAGCAGCGGAATAAGCAAAACAATACATTTTCCTGTAGAATTCATATTTATTTACTCCTGATTATGATGCAAGCGCTCCATCTATCATCCGCACGATTTTGTTCGCCCGCTCTGCAATTTTTTCATCGTGAGTGATCATAACCACCGTGACGCCCTGTGCGTTTAGCTGTGCGAAAATATCCAGAACCTCGCCTCCTGCTTCTGTATCAAGATTACCTGTTGGTTCATCTGCCAGAAGTAAAAGTGGATATGTGGACAGGGCTCTTGCAATAGCTACCCTCTGGCTCTGGCCTCCTGAGAGCTGGGAAGGGTAATGATTGGCGCGGTCGGAGAGACCCACAAGCTGCAGCAACTCCTCTGATCTATCCCAGATCTGCGCTTCACTGAATTCATGTATTCTCATTGGAAGCTGCACATTTTCAAGGGTGGTTAATGTTGGATAGAGATTATGGGACTGGAAGACAAAACCTATTTTTTTGCCCCTTATCCGGGCGAGTTCTATCTCGCTCAGGGCAGCAATATCCTGTCCTTCAAGTAGTACCCTGCCTTTTGTAGGTATATCAAGACATCCTATCATGTTCATAGCAGTTGATTTCCCGCTTCCGCTTGGCCCCATAACTGCCACAAATTCTCCCGGCTTTACTTTTAAGCTTAAACCCCGCAGAGCCGGGATCTCGACTTCACCTATCCTGTAGATTTTCCACACATCTTCAAGTTCAATAATGTTCAAAAGAGATCTCCTCATTTTTAATAACTTTACAAGCAGTGTAAATCTAAGTAGTTTACGCTTTAAAAAATTAAAGTTGATGTATTTTCTTATCTTAATTTTTAAACCATAAATGAGATAAATAACGAAGGAAAAAAGTTAGGTATAAACGAGGAGAAACAAATGACGTCTATAATCGAACTGATGCTGGTGGTTTTTTTGATCAACCTGCCCTTTGGCTACTGGAGATGCAATACCAATAGATTCTCCAGGCAATGGATGATGGCTGTGCATATCCCGGTACCGTTTGTGTTTTTATTGAGAATATTCTCTGATTTCAGCTGGAAGGTCATACCGCTGCTTATGATAGCTGATGTAGCGGGTCAGTTCGCAGGTGGAAAGCTCAGGAAGCTTGATACTTATAAATCCTATTTTGTAAAGTATTTGTAGAGGATCATTTGATAAAAAACAAAGCAAGCATTGTATTAATTTGCATTCTATAAAGCATAATCCACATAAATAAAGAGTTACTAATAAACAAACTGGTGACCGGAATAATCTTATTTTTTCCCACTCCCCCACCACCGGTCACCATCTATCCAAGAGGCCAACATCAGCCTGCAAACCACATGATAAAGCTGCGGGGTAAAGGAGTAAACTACTATGTCATACTGCTTACTTCACCGTGGGATAGCTGTATTATCTTTTCCCCTATTTCACCTATCTCAGGGTTGTGGGTTACGATCACAATCGTTCTTCCTTCGCTGTGCAGTTCCCTGAATATTTCAAGAATCGCCTCCTCGTTCTTCTTATCAAGATTTCCTGTTGGCTCATCTGCCAGTATGATTTTAGGCTGGTTTATTAATGCCCTTGCTATGCATACACGCTGCTGCTCTCCACCTGAAAGCTGGGATGGCAGGTGGTGCAGCCTGTGCTCCATACCCACGCGCATAAGCGCACCTTTTGCTTCTGCTTCGTCCTCTATACTGTGGAAATACTGTGCTATCATCACATTCTCAAGTGCGGTAAGGTGAGGTATCATATGGAACTGCTGGAAAACAAGACCAATATGCTCGCGTCTGAAACGTGTACGTTCATTCTGATTGAGTTTAGCAGTTTCGATCCCATTTACCAGCAAAGATCCACCTGTAGGGGAATCTAGGCATCCTATCATGTTCAAAAGCGTGGTTTTTCCGCTGCCTGAGGGCCCCATTATATTTACCCATTCTCCTCTCTCAATAATGAAACTAGCATCTTTAAGCGCACAGGTAGTATCGTATTTTTTAACAAGGTTTTTTGCTATAATCATTTTCATTCACCTCTCAGGGTTACAACAGGATCGATAGAAAGCGCACGTCGTACAGGTAGAAGGCTTCCGGCGAAAGCAACCAGTATCGAAGCCGCAAGGGTTAGAAGAAATACCTCTGGCTTTATCGATACCTGCATATCAAATATCTCCATTCCTATGAATTGTGCAAGTAAAAGTCCAACAAAGTATCCAAACACCCCGCCTGCAACTCCCATTACTCCTGCCTCTGCAAGAAATATAGCCACAAGTCGATTATCTCCACAGCCAAGAGCTTTCATTAACCCGATCTCACGGCTTCTTTCAAGTATGCTTGTTATCATTGTGCTCAAAAGGCCAAGGCTTGCAGCCGAGAGAACAAATAAAGCGACAAGAGACATTAAAAGCTGGGTTTTATCGAGGAGAACTTTCTCGCTCTCTGCTACCTGACGAATTTTCTTTACCTTATAGTTTTTACTTTCAAGATAACTGATAACTTCTTCAATATCTCCAAGAGCACTTATTTGTATTGATGTTGCCCCGCTTTTGCCTGAGATCTGCCTCGCATCTTCAAAGTTGATGAATATCCTATCGTCATCAGGCGTGCCTGTATCTAAGACTCCAGATACTATAAAAGATGTACCTCCTACGTTCAGGGTATCACCGGTTTTAATTTCAAGTCTTTCTGCAGCGTTTATTCCAGCCAGTACTGCCTGCTGTCCTGGAAGTTCGCCTTCGATGCGCCACCATGGGTTCATTTTTCTTGCTGCTTCAAAGTCGGTTCCAGCAATGTCTATCTTTTTTGCATTAACCTCAGCTTTGAAATAAAGAAAAGGAGCAAAACCAATGATAGCGGGATGCTCAGGTTTGAATTCGTCTATGTATTCACCTTCCTCTGGGAGAACAATGAGATTGGCTCCATAGCTTCGCAGTTCCTTTCCCATCCTCTCTTTTATATCCAGGGAAATCGTAAGTAGAGACGCTACCATAGCTGCCCCAAGCATTATCGCGATTACAGCGATTAAGAATTTATCTCGTCTGACCCAGAGAGATTTCATAACTAGATGGGCAAACAATTCAATCACCCCTGAGTATGATCGATGGTTCTACTTCCGCCGCCCTCTTCACTGGCAGTAAACTGCCAAAAAGTGCCACTCCTATCGAGAGAATTCCTGAGACCAATGCAGAAACAAGCGAGGGATTTATAACCGCGCTAAATACCCATAGACCCACTATCCTCGCCAGCCCAAAACCAATAAGAATTCCAATTGTTCCGCCTATTATACCGATAATAACCGCTTCACCTAAGAATAGCTGCGAAATTTGAACTCTATCTGCACCTACAGCTTTCATCAACCCTATCTCTCTTCGCCTCTCGAAAATCGTTGTAGTCATAGCAGCAGTTACGCCGAGAGAAGCCGAGATCATGGCTATTCCTGTGATTAGCAACATAAGCATCTCAAATTTATTAAGCAGCTTTCCCTCATTATCCGCTACCTGTCTGATAGGTTTGGCATTTCCATCGATTACCTCTTCAATCTGGAGCATGATGGAAGAGATATACGGTGTGCAGTACCAGATCTCATATTCCTCGGGCGATAGTTTGGAGGGGTCTATCTTCTTCTCAGGTTCAGGCTTGGTTAATGCGCTCACTACCACGCGGTCAACTTTGTCCTGTCTGTTAAAAAGTTTCTGTGCATCCAGTAGAGAAACAATCACCTGTCCATCCTCCTCTCCGCCGGTGGAGAGAAGACCTGATATTTTAAAGGTTGCGTTATCGCTTCCGAACTGCGCTTTTAAAAAATCTCCCTGCTTAAGCCCCAGCTTTTCAGCAGCATTTGTCCCTACCAGCGCTCCCCCTTGCGAGGGCCACTCTCCATCGATTTTCCACCATGGAGCTATGGTCTTTACTCCAGTCTTAAAAACAGCCTCCTTCTCTTCAGCTTTTCTGGTTCCGAACCATGTCTTTTTGATTCCAGGTATCTTGATTTCCTCACTGAAATAGGTGCCGCTTAATACAATTTCCTCGTCCTTTATCTTCACAGTATCGCTGAGATAGGGAGAATATCCTATTATGTTGTGCCTCCAGAAGATTGTCTTCATTTTATAGAGTTCACTTTCGTTTATGAATTTCCCCTCTTCTGAAGGCAATAAAAGAATATTTGCGCCATAACTTTTCAACTCCCGCCCCATCTTATCATTGATATCAAACGATATAGTGAGCAGAGTTGAGGCTATGGATGCTCCCATAACTACAGCCAGAACAGCCAAGGCTATCTTTAGCTTTCTGCGCTGAATAGCTTTAAAGAGAAGCCGAAAGAACATTCTAAAAACTCCATATTAATTTTTAAACAAATCTGCATTCACTCCAATATCTTCAGTTTTTATCACAATCTCGCCGCCCTCGACCGTATACGGAAGAACTATAGGATTGCATCCCCCTCCTAAATCCACTGTGTCGGGATCAATAGGTGCTCCACACCGCTTGCATACGAGCAAATTGCCTTCCTGTTTGTATCCTGCTGCTCCGCACAGGGCGCAGGCATCATATGCTACTGCAACACTTCCATCGCTTTTCTTTATTGCCAGAATCCTGGCATCGGCTTTGCCATCGCTGCCGTGCATGGGGCAGTTCGCGGGATGATTCTGCGCATCGCAAACGTATTTATGCAAATTCCCATCAGCAGCGCTCGCTACAGGAATCTTTATCACGCCTCCTGCAGCACTAACTTTTTCAGGCGTAGGATCTGTGCCCGTTGGTAAAGCTGATATCTGGGTAGTCACAAAAGCAAGTATTAAAGATGTAGCTACTACGCTTGCGATGATTTTTCGGTTCCTCTCTTTACGTAGAGCACCTAGTGCTTTTCTTTTCTCAATGCCTTCAGTACCTTCGATTTTTATCTGCTGCCACGGTACCATTATGAATAGAAGTACAAGAAAACCGAGCATGATGCCGCTGAACATAATGGATGTTGATTCTAGTGCCAATGGGCCTATTATTCGCATGTAGAGTGGACTCTGAGGTATAATTCCTACTTCTGCCCACTCGTGGATGCCGCCCACGATTAATTGAAAGATTATTATGGAGAGCATAATGCCTGTTATCTTGAAGAATCTTCCCAGATTCATTCTCAGGCTGCCTTTAATAAACAGGTAACCGAATAAAACGGCCAAACTCAGACCTGCGGCACCCTCCAGTGCAGAAACTATATTTGCCTCCGATGCAGTTGCAGAGAGGAACAATACTATTTCCGCGCCTTCCCTGTATATCATGAAAAAGGTAAGTGCCAGAACACCCAATGCCTGCCATTTATTGAGGGCACTTTCGACACCCTGCTCGATATCCTGCCTGATGCGCTTCGAAGTGCGGTGCATCCATATCAGCATTGTACCCAGGAAGAATGCTGCTATGAAGAACATCAGACCCTCCATGAACTCACTCAATTCTGCTAAGAGCATTTGAATTGCTATGGCGGTTGCAATGCTTCCTGCCACAGCCGCAATTATGCCGGCATATACATATTTCTTCAGCGCTTGCTTATTGGTCTTGCCAAGGTATGCAAGTATTATACCAATTACAAGCGCTGCTTCTATACCTTCTCTTAGAGTAATTGTTAGTGTTTCGAACATAATGTTCACTTCTCATCTGGTTCACATAATAAATCCAAAATGTGTTTGTCACCCTATCATTTTATCTTAGGATTTCCGAAATTATACTTATTGTATACCGAATTGGTATAAAAATAAGTTTTGCTTAAAATTAGTAAAGTAATTTGATCGAAAGTCTTACAAATTTAAACCAAAACACCGATTAATAAAGACGTAAATGAAGATTAATAAGGTGAATTGAAATGGATTGTTGCGGACCAAGTAAACCTAAAGAAACGGAGAAAGATGTAAAAGCAGGTCAGCTAAGCAATGAAAATAATCCATCGAAAGAGCATACCCACGAGTCCCACGGTGGCGGCTGCTGCGGCGGTGGTGCAGGCATGTGGCTGCACCTGATTATTATGTTCATTGTATTCATAGCGATATGGTACTTTTCAAAGAGGTGAAGAAATATGCAAAAGAAGACTATGTTAATTATAGGAATTCTAGGAATGCTTCTGGCATTCGGCGCGATGTCTGTAGCAATGGCGCAGAATACTGGCAGCGAGAAAATAAAGGACGCAGAGAATCATGAATGTACTCCAGAGATGATGGAGAACATGTCAGAAAACTGCCCTGAGCAGATGATGCAATCTGGAGCATGTGAAAATATGATGACTGCTGCAAACGAAGATTCAATGGAAGTTGGATGTCATGAGATGATGGATAACAGCAGATCATCAGAGAATACTGAAACAGCAGGAGAGGATCATTGTGGAAATATGGGCTCAGATATGGACTCAATGATGGTCTCCAGCGCGGAGGTCGCCAGGGCTACAATGTAAACTCTTGTTTATTAATAAAATCTTAACGAGTTATCGCACAGTTTATATGATGTTAGGGCTAATCATTTCTTAGCATCATATTATTTATCTATACGGATTTAATAAAGGGGTTTGGGGTATGGATTTTAAAAAGCCGGAGTTCGTCTTAGTTCTCTTTGTAACGTTTATTATAGCTTCCTATGTTGAGCTTACCTTCGGTGGCTTTGGGAGTTCAGGCTATTTAGCTCTTATTTTTTTTATCATCTCATTAATTCTGCTTGCAAGACTTCTAAATCTAAAAGGAGACAGGCCACAGATTAGATTGAAAGCTTCAAAAAAGTCCATACTGCTCGGAAGCGTTATAATAATAGCTGATATTTTATATAACCTTAAAACAGGCTCTGATATCCAGACTCTGGATACTATGTTGATTTTTCTAGGGGCTTCTTTAATTTCAATCAGCCTGAAAAATGACTATGCCAGCAGTCTGGGTCAGTTTGGCGTTTATTTTTCTTCAATTTTCCTTCTGCTCTTTTTAATTGTATACGCCATACCCTCACGTCTGGGCTCAAACATCTACGATTATTACGGCTACTACGCAATAACCATACCAGCTCTATTTATACTGCAATCCCTTTTCGGCTTTTCTCTCCATATGGATTCTCTGATTACCTTCCATGCATATGGAGTAGAGGATATATATTATAAAGTAGATCTGGGATGTTTTGGATTTTATTCGATGATTCTTATAATAAGTACCGTACTTGCATATAGGCTCACCTCGTCTTCAAAAAATCCCTCCAGCCTGGTCAAGATTACTGTAATTCTCGTCATTGCTTCGTTTCTGGCTAATCTGCTAAGGATACTCGGTCTTGTATCTATAGGTTACTACTATGGCCTTGATACTATGCTGATCTTCCATACTTTCCTGGGCTGGGTGCTCTTTGCAGCCTTAGTCCTGCCCATGGCTTATTTCTATTTAAAATAGCTTTGAAATCAGAAACATCCTCCTTTTTTATCCTGATCAGCACTTCTGGTCACTTTAGAAATCTTAAGTAAAGAGTGTTTTGATTTACAGTTTATAAACCGCAACTCACATAAAAAAGGAGTTTCTAATCAGTAGGTATAGTTTACACGAGTTGTAAAGTTGAGGATTTGCATGGTATGATGAGAGGATAGGACATGAATAAAAAACAAAAAAATATGCTTGGTATCGGGGTTGTAGCAGTATCGATAATATATCTGAGTGCGCTGAGTTTCAGCAACGCCCTCTCATTCTACTATGAAGTAGGTGAATTTGTCGAGCTGGCAGATTCACTGGATGGAAAAGTTGTGAATGTAAATGGTACCATATTAAAAGGTTCGACTATATGGGAACCTGAGAAGGCAAGGCTCACATTCAAACTGGGGGACGACAGCGCCACTATCACAGTGGTATCGAATGAAGGAATGCCGGGTAATTACAAAGAGGAAATCCCGGCAGTGGTTACCGGCTATTTTATAAACGGCACTTTCCAGGCAAACCAGGTAATCACAAAATGCCCCTCAAAATACGGGGAACTCGATCACGGAGACCATAACGAAACATAAAGGGGAAATTCTATGGAACCAGGAGAAACAACGTTATTAATCGCATTGATATTGAGCGTATATGCGATTGCTGCACACATCTTCGGGATATGGAAAAAGAAAAACGAACTTTTCGATAGTGCCAGGATCGCGATCATCGCAATTGCAGTGCTTCTCACCATCGCATCTATCTGGCTTTTTAACCTGTTCATCACCCGCAATTTCCAGTATGAGTATGTAGCGATCTACAGCAGTCTTGATCTACCAATGGTCTATACCATCTCCGCATTCTGGGCCGGGGCCGATGGTTCGTTACTGCTCTGGGCATGGCTGATAGCCATCTATATTGCCGTCATCGCAGTGAGAGGGAAATCCTATGATAACCTGATAAAACATGCAATGCCTGTCATCCTTGTCACTCTTGCCTATTTCCTCTACATGATGCTAACAGTATCCCGTCCTTTCAGGATGCTTGATTTTATTCCTGTGGACGGAAACGGCTTGAACCCGCTTCTTCAGGATCCGGGCATGCTCTTCCATCCCACTACGCTTTTCTGGGGTTATGCCGGGGCAATAATCCCATTTGCCCTGATGATCGCAGGGATTTATCTTGCAGATGATACATGGACGTACCGTGCAAGACGCTGGGCACTGTGGACATGGCTTGGATTAACCCTGGGCAATATGTTCGGGAGCTACTGGGCATACACTGTGCTCAACTGGGGCGGGTTCTGGGGATGGGACCCTGTTGAGAACGCCTCCTTCCTGCCGTGGCTCACCCTGACAGCATTCTACCACAGTACCATGATACAGGAGCGCAAAGGAGGTATGAAGTTCTGGAATATCCTGCTTATACTCTTCACATGGGAACTCGTGGTATATGGAACCCTGCTCACACGAAGCGGGATCATCAACTCAGTCCATACATTCGGAGAATCCACCACCGCCCCTTATTATATCAACTATATGGTTGTGGTACTTGCAGCTACGCTCATACTTGTGGCGTGGAAATACAACTCGATACAGAGCAAGAAAGTCTTTGAATCCTTCGTTTCACGGGAAGCAAGCTTTCTTTATAATAACTGGATATTTATGGCATCCACAGCCTCGGTTCTCTGGGGAACGACGTACCCTCTGCTCTCAGAAGCCTTCCGCGGCTACAAGGTGATGGTCGGCCCGAGCTTCTACAACCAGGTGAACGTGCCGCTTGGTATAGCACTTCTTTTCCTCATGGGTATATGTCCTCTCATAGCCTGGAGGAGGGCATCAGTATCGCATCTCCAGAGGAACTTCACCATGCCCCTTGCGGCAGCAGTAGGTGTAACGGCTATTGCATTTGTCTTCGGGATACGTGATTTCTATGCCCAGGTTGTAGTCGCAGGCAGTGTACTTGTAATAGCCACCCATCTTGTAGATGTATCCAGGATCGTGAATAAACAGAAAAAGCTTGAGGACAGAGGATACTTAAAGAATTTCTCACTGGCGTTCTGGAATAACCGCAGGACGTTTGGCGGTTACCTGTGCCATATTGCGATCCTGATGATAATAGTCAGCGCTGCAGGAGCTGTAGTATATGAGCAGGCTGAGACCTTTAATATGAGAATTGGCGACACATCCAGCGTTGGTAGCTATGAGTTCCAGCTCACCAGGGTAGATCAGTATATGAAAAGTAACAGACAGGTAACTGCGGCCCTATTTGATGTCTATAAGAATGGTGAGCTGGTTCTGACCGATGCCGAGGCGCGCATGTATTATTATGCAAGGCAGGATAATACTAATGTCAAACCTATGGCATACCGTATTGGTCCGGATGATCTGTATTTCTCAGCCCAGGCTATCACACCTGACCACGCTACACTTAAAATCAAGGTAATGCCTCTTATGTTCCTTATGTGGCTTGGTGGGTTCTACGTACTCATCCTTGGGATTCTGATATGCGTATCAACTGTTATACCCATAAGACAGAGAAGATTATCTGCTGATATAAATGTAAAGGAAAGTATGAAAAAAATGACAACGGAGAGTGTACATGATATATAAAATAATTGCAATACTGTTCTTCATGACTGTACTGGCAGTGCCGGTAATAGCCGTAACTGAAGAGGAGATTACATCAAACCTGAACTGTCCTGATGTGGGAGGGTGTACTATGATCGCCGCCGATTGCTCATGTGAGAGCGCTCTTGAACTGAAAGGTAAAGTCAGGGCGATGCTTGATCAGGGACTATCGCAGAAACAGATATACGATAGGCTCGCTGCAGAATACGGGAGAGAGATCCTGGCCACACCGCCCAAGGAAGGATTTGACTGGATAGTCTGGCTTGCCCTGCCTGCCGGAATCATTGTGGGCGGGGTTGTTGTTTATAAGATAAGCAGGAAAAAAATGGATGAGAATGAGATCTTTGAATATGAGTACCAGAAATTCTTGCAGGAGCGTGAAAAATAATGAATAAATTATTGCTGTTATTTGTTATACTGGCTGTATTGACTGTACTGGGCGGCCCTGCCTGGGCAGCACAGATCAGCGGAAACGTTACTTCTGGAGGAGAAAAGCTGGCAGGACAGACAGTAACGCTGAGCAGGATAAACGGTACTGAGCAGAGTGAAGAGAGCATGACCGGGATAATCTATGACTTTGTGCCATTAGCCGACACAGCAACAGATAAAGACGGGAGTTATGTGTTCAGTGACCTGAAAGACGGCGAGTATAGAGTCAACGTAACTTATAACGGCTCTACTTTCGGGGAACATGTGATCTTGAGAGATAGGGCTGCTGTGGATTTCAATCTCTCAGAAAAAATAGAGGGATCTGTCCTGAAGGCAAATAATACACTTGAAGGAATACCGCTTCGCCTTCTCGATATAAGAGGTATTGAGGTAATGAACACTTATACTAATGGGAGCGGGAAATACTTGTTTAATAATGTTAACGCAGGCAGGACCTACATTATCGAGGCCACATATGCTGATGTCCCGTACACAGAGCTTGTAAATGCCTCAGAGAGCGCTGATTTTACAGTTTATGACACTACCGAAGAAAGGGATATAATCAGCGTAAAGATAGACCACATAGTCCTTTCCCGTGCACCAACTGGAATAAAGGTTGATGAGTACGTTGAATTCATGAATACAGGGGATAAGGTTTTCTTTAGTAAAGACCGTACATGGCTTGGAATTTCAACACCACAGGGCATAACAAGGTTCCAGACAGATGTCATGGAATGCTGTCTTGTAAGGGAGAAGAATGCAGCATGGATAGATCCTATGAAGCCGCTTTTGCCTGGTGAGACATACGGTGCTGAGATCTCATACATCCTGAGCCCGGATTCATCTGAGGCAGTATTTACCAAAGAGATGATATACAACACCTCATATTTCACCCTGCTTTCTGAAAGAAATAACGGTTTCGGGATTGAAAGCACATATGCTAAAAAGCAAATAGTTCCAGGTGAAGGGAAAGAGTTCGAGGTCCTGACCTTACAGAATATACCAAGAAACCAGATAGTAGATACACAGATAACAGGTTATGTTCCCTCAAAGACAGGCATTGGAGGGGATTTTAACTATCTTATCCCTGTACTGGCCGTAGTGGTAATCGGAGCTGTCTCGTATCCGTTCCTTAGAAACAAAATCGGCAAGAAATCCAGAAGACGTTTTATCAAACCTTCATTGCCAGTTCAGGTATCTACAGATGAACCGGATGAAGCTGGAGAGGGCATCCCGCAGGCAAATGTTATTGCAGAGAATATTCCAGGGAAAGACATCAGCGAAATGTCATTTGATGAGCTACACGCTTTGAAAAATGCTTCGTTTGAATCGATCCTGGCTCTTGAAAATAAATTCAATGCAGGAGAAATTACAGAAAAGGAGTACAAAGAGCTGAAAAAAGAACACAAAGAAAAAACGATGCTTGTTATAAAGCAATTAAAAGACGCAGCATTGAATCTTGATCTAGCGCAGCCAGTTACCGTGCTTGAAAAAATGATAGCACATGTGGATGACATAGATATTCTCGAGGAGCTGCTGGAGAGAGAAAAAGAAGGAGAGAATAGAGATGAACTGAGGGAAATTATTGAGCAGAGGATAGAGGACATCGAACAAAATGAATAGTCTTTCAAAGAGTGCGGGGCATCCCGCATCTTCTCTGTTCAATAGGAGGCTACAGAAAAAAATAACTAGGGATACACGGCGTTAAATCAGGAGGGTTTAGTATGTCAAAATCAAAGAAACATAAGGAAAGGGGAAAGAAACATAATAATAAGACCGCGCTCATGAGCATTTTGTTCGTACTTATCATCATCGCGATTTTTGGCTCTGCTGCGTATATAGTAATGAGTAAAACGGCATCTTTGGAGCCCGTGGACAAAGACGCTATTAAAATGACCGTTACCATGGCAGGCTTTGATCCAGGTATAATCAGGGCACAGGCAGGAGAACCAGTGACCATAAACCTGATAAATCCGGATAATTCGCATCATACCGATGGTGGTGGCTTTCATAACTTCATTCTTACAGCAGGATTATCCAGCGTGAATATTACAGTTCCTCCTGAGAGCCAGAAGGTATTCACCTTTACTCCTACGCAGCCAGGGGAATACCACTGGTACTGTGACATATGCTGCGGGGGCAAGGAGAATCCCTACATGCACGGAACACTTATAGTGGCCTGATGGGAGAACGATGGCGATCGACCCCCAGACACTGACACTTCCCCTTATAATTACTGCAGGTTTAATTGATGGATTTAACCCGTGTGCTTTCGCTGTACTACTGCTGTTCATAACATTTACCATGGGCATGCTTCAGATACAAACAAATTACAGGTTCGGGTTGTGGAGAATGGGTTTGATATATATAAGCGGTATATTCGTAACCTATGTGCTAATAGGCGTTGGGTTTCTTGGTGCTATATCCTTCTTCTCCACAACACATGCAGTGGGGAGAGCAGCCGCTTTTGTTTCCATGATACTCGGTGTAGTTATCATGAAGGATTACTTTATACCAGGCAGCTTTGGGCTTTCGATACCTAAGAGCATGCACGCACCTATAAACAACTGGATAAAGCGCACCTCGGCACCAGGTGTCTTTGGTGCTGGAGTGCTTGTCGGCCTGTGTACCGTACCCTGCAGCGGCGGGATATATCTTGCTGTCCTGGGACTTCTGGTACTGCAATCCACGCTGGCTCAGGGCATACTGTACCTGCTGCTCTACAACTTTATGCTTATCATGCCGCTTGTGGCAGTGCTGCTTGCCTCATCAAACCGGTTCGTGGTTGATAAAATGATGGCATGGCAGTCACGGAACAGTACAAGAGTGAAACTGATTATGGGCTTGTTCATGGTGGCCATGGGCTTTGTGATACTGGTGATAATATAGGATAGGTAAATATGAGACTTAAACATATATTTAGTGTCATTGCGGCTGTTGCAGTCCTGGTACTCGTGTACACAGTGCTGGTCAGCGGATTTAAAGATTTTAATGCGATAGGTGAGATACCTCAGGAGAATATCACAAATAAAATTGGACTTCCAGAATTCGCTCAAAAAACAGTGCGTGTTGAAGAGGCCTATATTTACGCGATGATGAATCAGGATAAGGTCATGTACCTTGCCTGCTACTGTGGCTGTGCCGGAATGCAGCATTCTGACACGCTCCTGTCTCATAAAAGTCTGAAGGACTGCTACATTAAACCCGACGGCAGCTATGAACCGCATGCTTCTGAGTGCAAGTTATGCAATGATATAACGCTTGAAGTGAGAGACCTGTTGATGAAAGGATATTCGCTCAAAGATGTCAGAAAAATCATTGATGATGAATACTCAGGCAGGGGCGTTGGAACAAATACATCGTTGCCGCCATAGGATACTAATAGGAGGTTAAGATGAAAAAAATTCATGCTGTAATAATCATAGCTGCTGTACTGGTTATAGCTTTCATATACCAGCCAGAAGCAAGAAAAAGCATCTTCACAGAAAGACTGGGCGACATGTCCCTGACAAGATATGAGACTGGAGAGGTAGCAGCTCAGGAAATTTCGACTATATACGGATTAAAAGACATACCCTTAGCAAAAGGATATTCTGCAGTATACAGTGGCAGGAACGGTACAATGAGCATCCGGGTTGTAGAAGCTGATAACCATAACATTGCAAACGATGCCTTCAATGCCATGAAATCAGCACTCGGGTTATCAGGTCCCCATGCCGAGCATCAGTATACAGGCGACGTGGGCTCATCATCTGAGATCAGGGAGAGAGCAAAGGATGCCACAGTAAAACAGGAGGAAGAATTCACCGGACCTGAGAAAGTGGATTTTTTGGAGATTACGAAACCTGATGTATTTATGATGAAAGAAGGTAACAGGTACAATTACTATTATCTTAAGATGGATCTTAAAATGGGACGCGTGTACTGGATTACTTTTGATTATCCAGATACAGGTTATCAAAAGGCAATGGTGTTACAGACGATAATGAAGATTTAGGAGGAATACGGAAGTACCGGGGTTAACTTATTTATCATCTTAGAAAAATATCAATATATGCGCTTTGATCTGCACATACATTCGAATCATTCAAACGACAGCAGCCTGGCTGTCGATGATATTCTAAAGCAGGCTGTAAAGAAGGGCCTTGATGGTATTACCATATGTGACCATAACACCGTTGAGGGAAGCCTGCTTGGCATCAGACGCTCCCGGGAATTGAACCTGCCTTTACTTGTACTGCCTGGCATGGAGATAACAACGACCGAAGGGCATCTGATCGTACTTGGTGTACGGGAAAATATTCCATCGAACCTCTCACTTCTTGAGACCATCAGGCTCACCAGGCAAAGAGGTGGCGTGGCCATAGCTGCACATCCTTTTAAGAGGGTGGGCGCTGGCTATGATGCAAAGTATGCAGATGCCGTTGAGACATTTAATTCCAGATGTATATTCGGAGAGAATACAAAAGCAAAAAAAATGGCACAGGAATCTGGAAAACCCCAGGTAGGTGGGAGTGATTCCCATATACTATCAACAATAGGTCTTGGTTTTACGGATATAGATGCAGAATCTAATGAGGAATCTGTACTATCTGCTATCAGGGAGGGAAGAACAAGATCTTCAGGGCGGATTATCCCCATATCTGCTATTTTTATTCAGGTCATGCGTGGATTATTTCGTAGAATCTACAGAATTTGAAGGTTTCAGAGGGAACTTCATAGCAAGATTTTTCATAAGAATAAGATAATGTTAGAGGCATTATGGTAGATTATGATGTAATTGTTGTAGGAGGAGGCATCAGCGGCCTGATGTCTGCCCTGACTCTTTCCAAACACGGAAAGAAGATTCTCGTACTTGAAAAAAACAGTGTGGTTGGAGGCAATTGTAATAGTTACGATGTGGATGGCTTCCAGGTTGATACAGGCGTACATGCTATAACCCATCTGCGTGAAGGGCCACTGCGGCGACTGATGGATGAATATTTCACATACTCACCCGTGTTTTTGGAATTTGGACATTATTACGTGCGTACAGATAAGGGTCTCACGAAGCTGCCCTCAAATATTAAAGAATTTGTTACTTTTGATGTCCTGCCCAGGAAAGATAGGCTCCTGCTCTCGCAGGCATTGACAAAAGCTCTGACGCAGCTGACATTCGGAATGCTGGAAGGCAATCAGTCGGTGTACGATTACCTGCCAAACGGATTATCCAAAGACACCCATGATTTTGTGGATGCAATTGCCTACTCCCTCTCTGGGAAATCCATGAAAGAGACATCGGTCAACCGTGTATTATATGGAAGCAGCTTTATCAGGGATAGCGTTTCAGAGGATATTTTTCATAATGAACAGCAGGTAAATACATCATACACTTCTGTAATTGCAGATACACTATCGAAATACCAGTTAAAAAGTCATTTCTCTGCTATAAGCAGACTTGCCACCAATAGAATAGCCCATGCACAGGCGTATCCGCGCGGCGGCCTGAGATCTCTTTTAGATGCGGTTTTGTATTCAATGCCTAAAACTGTGCAGATTAAAACCAGTTCAAGGGTAAAGGAGATTGTATCCGAGGGTGAGAGGGTGGCAGGGGTTGCTACAGATAGAGAGGTATTCACAGCCGATACTGTTGTGTACTCAGGTTTTGTAAAAAATCTTCCCGATCTTGTTTCTTTGCCTTCTGATTATATGGAGAATCTTACCCGTATCGACCAGACGCTGAGCCTTACCATATGGATTGGCCTGAGCGAAAAAATGAAAGAATTTGATTATATAGGCTCTGAGATCTGGTTCAAGGATGGTGCATACTGGGCTATGCCTATTAGCAATTACGATTCAAGTATTGCACCAAGAGACAAGCAATTAGTCGGGTTCACGTTTGTTATCGATGATAATAAGGATATAGAGAGCGAAAAAAAGCGGGCGCTTGATATGATCTACAGAGCCGTTCCCGGAATTGAGAAAAGGATTGAGATAATCCATTACCAGGTGACAATACCTGAGAAAGCCGCTGTCACCATCAATGGATTCTTTGCAGGGCAGCGCTCACCGCTCACAAACCTTTACCTTGTGGGGACTGACACTGATAATCGCAGTATGGGAATAACAAGGGCAGCATATTCAGTGCTTGAACTTTTGAAGGCTATGAGGGAGGACAAAAAACTCTGATCATAAGATTACAATAAACTTTTTACCCGATTATGCCGTATTATTTATTATCTGGGGTGGCGAGAGTTTTGAATAAAGACAAAAGCTCATTTTATGATTTACCTTTAGAAAAAACCGACAGCACGATACAGCAAGTAGTTGAATGGTTTGGGGAAGATTACGGGCTGGCTTTAATAAACGGTGAATTCTGGATGGTCTCGGTCGGCAGTATAGATGAAGGTGGCAATAAGTGGTGGTTTAAAATAAAGATCAATACCGATGATTTAGAGATTGCCCGGCTTTGGGACAATATTCATCTAAACCCTGTTCCTTGGCCATTGAGGTTTTATGTCATACAAAGTCTCGATGTAGCCAATCCTTCTGATATCATGAGCAACAAGTTTCAACTTGGTTTCAGTTGCTTTCCTGGGGTCAAGTTTCTTCCTTAGCGTTGCCCCAAACCGGCATTTTACCATCGAATTGTATCCTCTCCAAATTTAGTGGTAATGCTCCCTGCGAAGACAACATCAGTATCA
>DYGR01000067.1 GCA_020724545.1 Candidatus Methanoperedens nitratireducens | reverse complement strand
CTGTTAACGAAAACTGGAATGACAAGCTTCACAGCTTTAGCGTGAGGTAGTTGACCTCTATATCAACGTGCCTGTGCACTAATGCTACTATGTCCCCGGGCTCGCCCCCCTCTACATCTATTTTCGGATCATGCGGGATTATTCCAATGACCGGGATACCTGTAAGATCTTTTATTACCTCAGGGCTTGTTTCCTCCGCCATACCTCCTTTGTAATTGTTTATTATCACCCCGATTACAGATATTCCGCATTTTTTCGCATACTCTATGGTCAGGAATGTGTGGTTTATCGTCCCGAGCCCTGGGCGGGCTACGATGATAGCAGGGATGCCAAGTAATACAATCAGGTCTGAGATGAGGAACCTGTCTTTTACAGGCACAGCGATCCCGCCTGCACCTTCCACAACCACGATATCATGCCGTCTCTCAAGCTCCATATAGGCGTTTTTAATAAGGCCAGGGTCAATGGTTCTACCCTCAATTTTTGCTGCAGTGCCTGGTGCCAGTGCTTCCCGTAAAAGCACAGGACAGATAAGCTCTTCTTCATCACAGGGGCAGGCGGCCTTTATCATGAGTTCTGCGTCCTGAGAATATAGTTTGCCGTTTCTTAATGCTGCTCCGCTCTGCACCGGTTTCATGACACCAACGCTGTACCCTCTCTCTTTTAAAGCACCTGCAAGCCCTGCAGCAACTGCGGTCTTTCCAATACCTGTATCTGTCCCTGTTATAAATATCCCTGTCATCTATAATCTGAATTTCTCCTTAATTACCTGTATGGCATCAAGGGCTTCATTGATGTCCTTTTCGCTGTGTGTCGCCATGAGAGAAGTCCTGATCCTTCCCTCATGAACTGTGGGTGGGCGTATCCCGGAAGCATATACTCCAAGTCTCTCAAGCTCAGATGCAGCATCAAGTGTTCTCTTTGAATCCCCTGTGATGAGGGGTATGATCTGCGTTTTACTGGTTATCGAGAACCCCATGTCTGTCAGGCCTTTCCTGTAATGAGCAACGTTTTGCCAGAGCTTTCTTGCCGGGTTCTCATCCTCGATAACATCGATGGCAGCATTAGCAGCAGCCACTGCAGAAGGCGGAAGTGCTGTTGAATATATGAAAGCGCGCGCACGGTTTCGCAGATACTCGATTAGTTCATTACTTCCAGCTACATACCCGCCCATACTTGCAAGCGCTTTGCTCAGTGTCCCCATATTTATATCCACCTCCATGTTATAGTAGTCAGCAGTACCCCTGCACTGCCTTCCCAGGATACCGGTGGCATGGGCATCATCCACCATGACCATGGCGTCGTATTTCTCTGCAATCTCAACGATCTCAGGAAGCGGGGCTATATCGCCATCCATGCTGAAGACGCCGTCCGTGACTATGAGCTTTCTTCTGTGTCTTGAACTTCGCAATGTGTTTTCTATGCAGGATACATCAATATGAGGATAGATCTTGATCTCTGCCCTGCTCAAGCGACACCCGTCGATGATACTGGCATGGTTTAACTCATCGCTCAGGATCAGGTCGCCTTTGTTCACTATTGCGGCTATCGTTCCTGTATTTGCCATGTACCCTGTGCTGAATACTATCGCTGCCTCAGTACCTTTGAACCTGGCTATTCTCTCCTCAAGTCTGTCATACAGGTCGGTATTCCCGCCTGACAATCGTGAGCCTCCTGAGCCTGTGCCGTATTTCTGCAGAGCCTCTGCTGCGGCTCTCTTAACTTCCGGGTGGCTGGTCAAGCCAAGGTAATTATTCGAAGAGAGATGTATCAGTTCTCTTCCGTCTTTTATGATCCTGGGTGTCTGGGCGCTCTCTATGGTGTTCAGCCTGCGGTATAATCCCTTATCTCTTATATCCGCAAGTTCACCTGCCAGCCAGTCCATTCTCATCGTACGAATCGTGGCATGATCTCTGCAGACCCGAATACACCGAATATGCCCCGCGCATGGAACTCAAGCCCGGCCTTCATCCACCCCAGGGCAGGGCCTACAACATTGGCAGCCATTGTGGTCTCATCACCGAGTATGAACCTGTGGCTTGAGACCGCGCCGTCGAATGTCCTGCCCCTCAGCGTCATCGTTGTACTTACAGGCTTCTTCGGGTTCCTTGTATCCACTACCCCGCCGACGCTCACCTTCTCACGCGATACTATCCCTGCCCTCTCAAGAAGTACATCATCGGCATGTTCCATATTGCCAAGCCTGAGAATACCACACCTTTGGTCAAGCTCATCCTTGATCTCTGCGCATGTCATCCTGGCTGCCATATCAAGATCGAATCCATCAAGATGGGCTATGTCCTCGCGGATGGTAGCGCGGTATGATTCCCAGTTCGATACGCCCACACCGAAGTTGATATCCACTCCAAGCACCTCTATAAAAGAGTTGGCTGCCAGTGCTGCTGCGCATGTAAGCAATCCAGGTGTTGCTCCTGCACCTGTGATATAGGTAATCCCTGACTGTTTTAGTTCATCATCCCGTTTGAAGATCATCTCAACTGCGCCTGAGCGCTTGAGGGCATCCACCATTACCCCGCTGTAGCCGTGCTCCGCGAACCTTGATGCTACATCAGGAATGAAGTCATCTGTGAGGTTTGGAAGGGCGATAAAGATACCGTCAAACTCATGGGAATTTCTTATTATTTCCCCGATAGCATCATCCGTTCTTGTACCTATATCCCCTGGCTTCTTATCCACCAGGGCCTGCGGATCTATACCTTCAGGTTCGATCACAAACCCGGTTTTATCTGCTATGGCAGAGAGTCTCATCTCTTTTTTCTGTGTCAGCATTCTTGCTGCTGCCATTCCAAGCCCTCCAGCGCCCAGAACGGCTATATTCGCAGTACCTGTTCTTGATTTCGATCTTGATCTCCTGACCTGCAATACCTGTTGTTCCATATATTTACTCTCCTGTAATATCATCTAAATCAGTAATCTCCCTCAGTCCTTTGAATCTATCAATTAATACAGCAGTTTTCCCCATCTCATCGATGTAATCGGGCAGGTTCATATCATCCACAAAGAACACCCTTCCTCCGCTATCTCCCTCGTGTTTTAATTGCGAGAACCGCACATAACCTAGCTTCTTTGAGGCCACATAACCTGCTGTATAAAAAGGGTCATCAGACCAGCAGAGTTCTGCAACACTCCCTCTAACAGAGGCTACCTTGGTTGCAAGTACCAGCGCCTCACTGATATGATCGTAATACGAAGACATGCGCTTTGTTGCAAGCGAATATGCAAGCTCATCACAGGCATGTTTTGTGATATCCATACGCGATGCCCTTATACCCCTTTGTTTATCAGGTTCAAGCCGCTCACCCTGCATATCCATCAGTATCGCACCCCTCATGCTCTCCCCATCCTCAAGCAGTGAGAATGCCTTCTCTATACAGAGACCGGGTATTCCAAGGTATGCAAGCAGTCTTTTAGCTGCTCTTTTACCAGCATCGGCATTCCCAGCATGGAATAGAGTTACAGGCAAAGATGCAAGGTATTTAACAGGGCTTTTAATTGTTTCAACTGATATGTTTATAGAGTCAGGTTTTCCCCTCTCATGGGACAATGCCCGCCTGATAAGCGATTGCGCAGCAGTTTCTATATCCTCCTCCCCGATAAGACGCTCTGCACCTGAGATATGCCTGTTATCCCTGGTTGCCCTCATCCTCACACTATACATGAACACCTCCGTGGATTAGCCCGAGGTCCTGTATCATCCTGATATCATCCCCGGGAAGCCTGCCCGCAGTGGTGAGGTAGTTCCCCAACAACAATCCATTGGCTCCGGCAAGCAGGGAGAGGCACTGCAGGTCTCTTAAGTTTACTTCCCGACCTCCTGCAACCCGTATGTCTTTTCCGGGCAGGATAAGGCGGAAAACAGCTATTGTTTTGAGCACTTCCATAGGACTGATAGGCCTGATATCCATAAGGGGTGTACCTTTTACCGGGGTCAGTATATTGATGGGTACAGCATCCACATCCAGTTCCCCCAGAGTGAATGCAAGCTCAATGCGGTCGCGCACAGATTCTCCCATCCCTATTATCCCCCCGCAGCATACCTCAAGTCCTGCTGCTTTAGCGGTATGTATTGTGCTTATCTTATCTGCGTATGAGTGTGTGGTGCATATATTCTTAAAGAAGCCCGAAGATGACTCCAGGTTATGGTGTATCCTTGTTACGCCTGCTTCTTTAAGCATTATGGCAGATTCTTCTGTGAGCATACCCAGAGAAGCGCAGACCGATAAAGAGGTCTCTTTTTTGACCCTCCGTATTGAACTTAGAACCCCATCCAGATCCCCGCCATCTATCTTTTTTCCGCTGATAACGATGCAGAACCTTGCAGCGCCCTCCTCCTGCATCATAAGGGCCATGTTCAGGATCTCATCCTCATCCAGTAAAGAATGCGGGGTTATACTGGTATCATTGTGAACTGACTGGGCGCAGAACTTGCAGTCCTCAGGGCACATGCCGCATTTTGCATTGATGATCGAGCAGAGATCTACCCTGTCCCCGAGCATTGAGCGAACCCTGTTTGCCAGTGAAAAAAGCTCGATGCACTCATGTCCCTCAAGGCTCATGAGTTCAATTGCCTCCTGGAAATTAACAGGCTCACCACTTTCTATTCTATCCCTGATTATCTTGAACATAGTCTATTGTAAACCTTATTATGCCCAATGGTTTACGATTAATTTAAATTTTTGGGTTATTACGAGGGTGGTTACCAACATGGACATATTTCTGATGCTACAAAGAGTTTATATACGAACAAGTTGCATTAATATTATATCAGTTGGCTTATTAGGTAAGTTATAGAGCGTGGGGTTATCCCCTCTGTTTTTGCTTTTTTAGGTAGATTGATTAAAATTAAACAGAGGTAAAAGATGTTTACAGAACAAGATAGAAATTCTCCTGTCTTAGCAGGCGCTGTCCACGATGTCGCAATTGAGGGCATTGCCAGAGAGGGAGATGGTATAGCACGTATACAGGGCTTTGTGATTTTTGTGCCAGGCACGAAGGTCGGGGACCGTGTAACGATTAGGATTGAGCGGGTCATGCAAAGATTTGCAATTGCAGCCCTCGCTGAGAAGAACTAAATCAACGGAGATATATATATATGAATTACGAAAATAAAGGCGGTTTCCGCAGTGGCGGCTTCAGACCAAGTGGTCCAAGAGATATGCACATGGGTCCTAGAGAGATGCACAAAGCAACTTGTGCAGACTGTCATCAGGAGACTGAAGTACCATTCAAGCCATCCGGCGATAGACCGGTATACTGCAGAGAATGCTATCAGAACCATAAACCAAAGAGATACTAAAGTTATATAATAAGACGGATTTTTTTTTGATAAAACGGGCGCTGATATAACAATATCGCTGCCCGCAAAACCGTCCTTGTATTTAGGTGGAAAAATGTTAGAAACTTCTGAAGAAAGTAACAAATAGTGAAATAGAAGTTGGGTAGAGGTAATAAAATGATTTTAAAAGAAGATTGTAGCGATTTTGGATATTTAAAGAAGGATATTACTGAACTTGGAGCAGCGCAAAGAAGATTCATGGATATTCCCAATTGTAGAATAAATAGAATGTCTCTATGCGGATGTTCTGAAACTTGCTCGCATTATGAAAAATGCATTCCATCTATCAAATAATATTTTAGTTGTGTCCTAATGAAAAATAAAGCCTCTATTAAAGCTGGTTAATCATATCTATTAAAATAAACCTGTGGCAGTGGTTTTCTTTGTTATAGCATGAGCATATAAGATAAACATCAATGTCTTTTGAAAGCATTTTAAGATCTTTCATAATTGCCATCGCTTCTACTGAAGATAACATTTCATTTCTGAATCTCTTTTCATATTCTTCCCAGCTTATTCTTTCTGCCTGCCAATCTCTTAGAAGTTCCCAGGATGGTGCGAGAAAACTTCCACGACTTCGCATTATATTTACTTTATGTGCCTCTTTGGGAACCTCTGTCCCCCATCCTTTAAATTGGTTATAATAAGTTTCTTTTAGCATTTTTAATCAGCTCCTCTATATTACATCATCTCTTATCAAATGGCCTTACGCCTTATTTTACTGCATAATGCAATTTTCAGAAAATCTTTGATCTAATAACAAAAATCGGGTTCTGTTAAGATGTTGTGGGATAGATAACCTTGTTAACTATCATGGGATAATTGGATAAAACTGACTTATTTCTACCTGGATTTCGGCGCTTTCAGTAACTATGAATTAATTTTAGTCAACAAAAACCATACATCATAAGACCACTGCATTTGTTTTTTCGAGGCGACATATTTTATATATTAATAGTTACTATATAGTAACTATGGTATTTGAAAGAACCATTGACAGTCATGGAAAGAAATATCGGCAGCTTGTAGAATCAAAATGGGATAAAGATTAGAGATAATTAAATGCTGACAGGTTCTCCTGCATTCGAAAATAAAATCTTAAAAACATAGTTACTAAAATTGTCGAAATTCAGGTTAAAATTACTCTTAGGTTTTGGCGAAAAATAAAGTAGCAAATTTTGAGAAACCAAACCGCAGATAAACGCAGATGAACGCAGATGGCTGAAGCTGTTTACTAAAGAGAAGGGGGATGTTTTTGTTTTTATGCATACTTAAAAATTTATTTCAACAGTTCGGCTCGTCAACGGCGGTGTAAAAATCCCCACATATTAAGAAGCCAATTCGCAAGGGAAATGGGTTTTAAGGGGGTTCAACCTCAATATGTTGATGACTTTTGTGGTAGAGTGCCTGCAAGTGTGCTGGCAAGACATTATAGCGATTTTAGTCCTGAAGTTTTGAAAGAGATTTATAAATTCTTCAAATTCTTCACCCGGTCCGACCAACCAATAGAACTTAGAAATTCTTTTAGATTCACAGTTAAGAATAATCATGTAAACTAAGTGACCCATTATTTTTTCACATCCTGTTTGATGCTCACACGATGGTTGACAGTCAGAGGCATCCCACATCATGTTAACAGAGCCAAAAATCGGTAGTGTTAATACTCCATAATGGCGAAGGTATTGATAGATACTAACCATCTATTGATCCGAGGAATAGACATGGGCAGAATTAATAATATCATCCAGAGGCACGTTGATGAACGTATAGAGCAAAAGCTGGCTCTTTTAACAGAGCGAGTGGAAAAACTCGAAAAAACCGTCCTGGAACTGAAATCTGAGATCTCAGAAATACGCAAAGAACCTCCCAGGAAGAACGAAAAAGGTAAAACAGGGTTGTTTTCGGATTAACTTCCCCTTATCCGATAACCAGAGGACTCTATTATAGACCCCTCTCAGCCTGTTTAAGTTCACTTTTCTTTTTCTCAAGGAACTTATAAACTGAACCGTGAGCAGCCCCTTTAAGGAGCATATCGATACCCTTTCTTGCCACCGCATTCTGTTCAGGATATCCGATCAGCGATACGGTTTTTCCATACACAGAAATGTTTGTATTGGTCAGGTTCTCAAAAAGATCCCGTGTCTTGCCGTCACTGCCAATGATCCTTCCCTTGATTCGCTCGAGGTCTTTTTCTGTCCTGGCGATATTTGATAGATCTATTGTTTCGAACATGAGATATTCGTTATCAAACAACTTCAGGGCTTTCTCAGGACTGAAACCCCTAGCTATAGCATGGACAGCCTCTCGTGCCCGCATTCCCTTCAGCGCATCTTTGGAATCCTGTATCTCCACATCCCCGCTATCGCTATCAATATTGAGCGTGGCAGTTGATTTTTCTTCGATCAGTTCCTTGGTACTCCCTTTCTGACCTACTATAACCGCTATCCTCTCAAGCGGAACTTTAATGTGCTCTGTCATTTTCCTTCCTCCGTCTTTCTCTTTATGATTGAAATAACCTCATCACTACCATGCAAGGATAATATCTTTTCTTGAGTGTTTTATGCCGGTAAATCTGGGGTCGCCCAGGATATATTCTTTCATTGCATTGAAGTTCGCAGTGGATATAAGATAAATCTTTACTGCGATTTCGCCGTCCCTTTTTGAGATGGCATGGAAAAGGTTTGCTTCCTTTCCCGTTTTGAACGAGCCGCCGAGCGCATCGATATACCCTTTCCTGAAAAGTTCGTAGAGAGCCATCAATGTGGCGTCGTCAAAGACATCATTTAAAACAGCTATCTGGCTTGAATCCTTGATCCGCATACGGAGTTCATCGACCCGCTCATCCATGCGGCTGAGCTTTTTATCGCGGACCATACCATGACATTAGATTTTTAAAAATCCCTTGCGCTCAAGCCAGTTAACCTGAGGAGCACTGTATTTCCAAATAATGTCAGCCTTTTCATGCAGAATGATGATATAGAGATAGAGTTTTACAAAGGATTCAAGGCGTTCCATAACCACATAAGACCTCATCAAGCCTTGAATGGAAAACACCAGCACAGGCAGCAGGTATTGACCTAAAGCTTGGGCACAATCGATGGATGGGATGATTCAAAAGAGCACTGAGAGCCAGAGAAATAATGTTTCTCATTAATTTTTCATTTGCATTTATAATATACCTCTCTGTTCACAAATCTAGCTATTATCATATCATTTTTTACCAAATCATCTAAAACCAATTGAAAAGTTTGCCTATGCAATGCATAGATGAGTGTATTTTTTGCCCACGGCCTAAGGTCTTTCTCACTTGCCCCTAAAGATGAAATTATACTTGGGCGCAGATTCTCCGTTAATTCATCAATAGTGTAAGCTCTCCTTTTATCCTCACATAAAAAATCTAATATTTCTTTTGTAAGTCCAACATACTTTTGTCCTTTATTAAACTCATCATCACCAATTGGCATACTTTATAGATTGGTTAAAGGAAACTTAAAGTTTACCGCCGATACACCAATAGACTTCCTTGGGATTAAATTTTCTTTTTTATCAAGAATTAGTTAACAGTACCAACCCAGCAAACGAGTTTTGACAAGGATTCACAGCAAACGTGTAGACTTGACAGAACCCTTCACGATAACTTATATATAGAACCGCAAACAATCATAAAGCCTTCATACAAACGTAAATTTTGTACATAGTATAAAGCGGAAGATAACATTTTAACGGAGGTTATTTATGGCAGGACAATTAGCAGGACAGCCAATCTTTATTCTAAGAGAAGGCAGTCAAAGAACAAAAGGAAGAGAAGCGCAGAATAACAATATTATGGCTGCCAAGGCTGTAGCCGCAGCGGTCAGGACGACCCTGGGACCAAAGGGTATGGATAAAATGCTCGTGGACTCGCTGGGAGATATCGTAATCACGAATGATGGTGCGACCATTCTCCAGGCAATGGACATCGAGCATCCGGCAGCCAAGATGATCGTGGAAGTCGCAAAGACCCAGGATGACGAGGTCGGAGATGGCACAACAACGGCAGCAGTGCTTGCAGGTGAATTCCTGAAGAATGCTGAAGTACTCTTAGAGCAGGGTGTGCATCCCACAATCATAGCAAGCGGATACAGGCTTGCATCGATAAAAGCAAAAGAAATCCTTAAAACCCTTGCAAAACCAGTGACCCAAGAAGATAAGGATTTATTATTGAAAATCGCTGTGACAGCGATTACCGGAAAAGGATCTGAAGCGTCCAAGTATGTTTTCGCCAACCTTGCGGTAAATGCCATTTTAGCGGTGGTTGATAAAGAGAATGGTAAATATACAGCAGATGTTGAAGATATCAAAGTTGAGAAGAAAGTGGGCGGCAGTGTAGAAGCATCTGAGCTGATCGAAGGCATGGTAATCGATAAGGAAAGAGTTCATACCAACATGCCAAAGAAGGTCCATGATGCCAGAATACTTCTGCTAAACGAGGCCCTCGAGATCAAAAAGACAGAAGTGAAAGCCGAGATCTCAATAAAAACACCTGACCAGCTCCAGTTATTCCTTGACCAGGAAGAACAGATGTTGCATGACATGGTCAGCAAAGTGATCGATAGCGGTGCAAATGTGGTCTTTGTTGAGAAGGGAATAGATGACATTGCACAGCATTATCTTGCAAAAGCAGGCATATACGCAGCAAGGCGCGTAAAGAAAAGCGACATGGAAAAACTGGCACGCGCAACCGGTGCAAAGACACTGACAGGTCTAAAGGAAATCGGCGAATCTGATCTTGGAAAAGCAGATATTGTAGAAGAGAAAAAGATCGGTGAGGAGGCAATGACATATGTTACCGGGTGCCACAACCCCAAGGCAGTCTCCATTATTCTTCGCGGAGGAACCGAGCACGTTGTGGATGAAGCCGAGCGTGCGCTTCATGACGCATTGCGTGTTGTTGGAGTTGCAATCGAGGATGAGAAACTTGTGGCTGGAGGCGGTTCGCCAGAGGTTGAACTGGCGCTGCGTCTGCGAGAATACTCAGCCACATTAATAGGCAGGGAACAGCTGGCTGTCGCAAAATTTGCCGAAGCGCTCGAAGTCATTCCCAGAACCCTGGCGGAGAATGCAGGTCTTGACCCCATTGATATCCTTGTGGAGATGCGAAGTCAGCATGAGAAGGGCAACAATACCGCAGGTCTCAATGTGTTCACAGGAAAAGTTGTGGACATGTGGAAAGAAGGCGTGGTTGAGCCCCTCAGAGTAAAGACACAGGCTATCGATTCTGCCACAGAAGCAGCTACGATGATACTGCGCATCGACGATGTGCTCTCAAGCAAATCAGCACATGCCGGAGGTGCACCACACGGAGGAATGCCACCAGGTGGAATGGGCGGAATGGAAGGAATGGATTAAGCGGGAATTCCCACTTCTATCTTTTTTTAGGGAATTCACACCCTCTGCAATTTTTTCCAGGGATCTGTTTAACATGAACCACTCATAGACGCATAGGACGCGATGGGAACGACATAATCTAATTCAAACTATGATTAATATATAGAAAAAATTATATATAGATATACAACTATATATACGAGAGTGACTGTTAGTACATAGCCCAAGATGTTAAGGTTGCGGGGTTGTGAGCATTAGAACCCAAAATTCAACAGAACTTTTCTACTGGGTTCAGGAATAATACCCTTGAATTACTTCAGGGGACTAATCAAGAGGTGAATTAAATGGAATTTAAAAAAATAAATGTACCGGAGGGTATCGTCCAGCAAATTGATCATGAAGGGCCATTTGCTGACATCGCAGTTGATGCGGGAAATATAGATCGTATCTATTCCAATGTCAATCTTGATGTGTCATATGGAGATACGATGGAGAAACTAAAATTAAGAATAGTGAGGCGCCTTGAGGTTTACCTGGAATTGGATATCGATGGGCTTAGGAAGTTCATAATTAATATTCTACTTAAAGTAAAGAAGGTAACAGTAGACCTGTTATATCAGGAACTCAATAAGAAATTCAAGGTTTCCTATAGAGCAGTTGCTTCAACTCTGGGTTATATTCATTCAAAGCTCGGTATCCTACATGCGGTCAAAGAATCTTATAAAACACCTATTGTGTATTCCTTAAAAGAAGAGTATGTGGATATAATTAATAGCGCATTGCATAAGAATACACTATTTATTATTAATAATAAATACAATTATTAATATTCAAAAAAAATTATATATTAATGTATAACTATATATATAAGAGTGACCCTTAGTACATAGCCCGATATGTTAAGGTTGTGGGGTTGTGATGAGAGCCTAGCAGCAATAGGG